>NZ_KV800014.1:5785-34977 GCF_001810105.1 Neisseria sp. HMSC068C04 | reverse complement strand
GGGAATTTTGCAAAGGTCTCAGGCCGTCTGAAAAATATGTTTTCAGACGGCCTTTGTTTTGCAGGGTTTAGCGGCGGTCGATGATTCGGTAATACACTTCGCCGTCTTGGACATAGCCCAATTCGACACGGGCAATTTCGGCAATGGCCTCTTGTCCGTGTGCCAAGTCTTCAACTTCCGCATTGAGGAAATTGTTGCGCAAAGTGAGCGTTTGGTTTTTTTCCTCCTGACGGACGAGCTGCTCCTGCAATTCTTCCGTATGCCCGACGCTGCCTTTGCCAAACCAAAGGCTGTACTGACAGCACAAAAGTGCGAAGGTTAAAACAAAAGTCACCCACTTCATACAATCAATATCCTATATTCTGCTTATTTGCCCAGTTGGTAGAATGCGGCTTTTCCAGGGTAGTAGGCGGCTTCGGCCAATTCTTCTTCAATGCGCAACAATTGGTTGTATTTTGCCATGCGGTCAGAACGGGACAGGGAGCCGGTTTTGATTTGCATACAGTTGGTGGCAACTGCCAAGTCGGCGATGGTGCTGTCTTCGGTTTCGCCGGAGCGGTGGCTCATTACGCTGGTGTAGCGGTTGCGTTTTGCCAAGTCGACGGCTTTCAGGGTTTCGCTCAATGTACCGATTTGGTTGACTTTGACCAGCAATGCGTTTGCCACGCCTTTTTCGATGCCTTCAGCCAAGATTTTTGGATTGGTTACGAACAAGTCATCGCCGACCAATTGAACTTTGCCGCCCAATTTTTCGGTCAGCAGTTTCCAGCCTTCCCAGTCGTTTTCGTCCATGCCGTCTTCGATGGAAATGATTGGGAATTCGTTAACCAGGCCTTCCAAGTATTCGGCAAATTCTGCGCTGGTGTAAGAGCGGCCTTCGGCTTCCAAGTGGTATTGGCCGTCTTTGTAGAACTCGCTGGATGCGCAGTCCAGAGCAAACAATACGTCTTCGCCTGCTTTGTAGCCTGCGGCTTCGGTTGCTTCAACGATCAGTTGCAGCGCTTCTTTGTGGCTGTTCAGGTTAGGTGCGAAACCGCCTTCGTCGCCGACGGTGGTTGGGAAGCCTTTGGCATCACACAGTTTTTTCAGTGCGTGGAAGATTTCGGCACCGCAACGCAGAGCTTCACGGAAAGATTTTGCGCCGACAGGCATGATCATGAATTCTTGGATGTTCAGGCTGTTGTTGGCATGTTCGCCACCGTTGATAACGTTCATCATCGGAACAGGCAGAGCCATTGGGCCTGCGCCGCCCAAGTAGCGATACAGAGGCAGGCCTGCATCTTCAGCGGCTGCGCGTGCTACGGCCATAGAAACGGCCAAAGTGGCGTTGGCACCCAAGTTGCCTTTGTTTTCAGTACCGTCCAATTCGATCATGATTTGGTCGATATACGATTGTTCGTTGGCATCGATACCGATGAGGGCTTGCGCGATTTGGTTGTTGACGTGGTCAACGGCTTTCAATACGCCTTTGCCCAAGTAACGGGATTTGTCGCCGTCACGCAGTTCCAAAGCTTCTTTTTGGCCGGTTGATGCGCCGCTAGGTACGGCTGCGCGTCCCATGACGCCGGATTCCAACAATACGTCACACTCTACGGTAGGGTTGCCGCGGGAGTCCAAAATTTCGCGGGCAAAAATATCAACGATTGCGCTCATGAATATCTCCAAATAGGATGGTAAAAGAAAAGTAGCTTTGTTACGTTTCAGACGGCCTTAAGGATGATTGCCAAAGTCTGATGAATGCAGACATTATACCGTCTTTGCCAAGTATGGCATCGGAGTCGGTATGAAACCGACTGTAAGTTTGTTTCACGTCAATATCGCTCAAACAAACATAAGCCGTATAGTGTAACATTTTTTACCCTTTTTAGGGTGAAAAGCTGATTAAATAAGGCATAAGGCCGTCTGAAAAACGGATTAGCCTTCGCCCAAAATCATCGAGCCTACGCCGTCATCGGTCAGCACTTCCAAGAGCAGGGCGTTGGGAACGCGGCCGTCTATGATATGCGTGGCTTTGACACCGCTTTTGGCGGCTTCGACGGCTGAGGCAATTTTAGGCAGCATACCGCCGTACAGCGTGCCGTCTTCAATCAGTTCGTCAATGCGGCTTGGTGTCAGGGTGGTCAATAATTTGCCTTCTTTATCCAGTACGCCGGGGATATTGGTCATCATCAGCAGTTTTTCGGCCTGAAGTTTTTCCGCCAGTTTGCCAGCAACCAAGTCGGCATTGATGTTGAACGCTTCGCCGTTTTGACCTACGCCGATGGGTGCGATGACCGGAATGCAGCTGCGTTCGACCAAGCCTTCCACCAAACGGGTGTCGATGTCGGCCACTGTACCGACTTGGCCGATGTCCACGCCTTTTTGTTCGGGCGTGTCGATCAGGAGTTTTTCCGCTTTGATGAAGTGGTTGTCGCGGCCGGTAATGCCGACGGCGCGACCGCCGAAGGTGGTAATCATGGAAACGATTTCTTTATTGACGTGTCCGCCCAAAACCATTTCTACAATGTTCATGGTTTCGCTGTCGGTTACGCGCATACCTTGAACAAACTCTCCTTTTTTGCCGACTTTTTCCAACATTTCATTGATTTGCGGGCCGCCGCCGTGAACGATGACGGGATGCAGACCGATTAGTTTGAGCAGGACGACATCGCGTGCGAAACCCTCTTTTAAGGCAGGTTCAGTCATGGCGTTGCCGCCGTATTTGATGACGATGATGGAGCCGGAAAAACGGCGGATATAAGGTAAAGATTCGGCAAGGACGCGTGCCTTGATGGCAGGGGAGACAGATTGTTGCTGGGTCATGGTTTCAACCTTGTTTCATGATTTCGGCCTTTATCTTAATCCCAAAGGCCGTCTGAAACAATATTTCCAAACGCTTGAAATCCTGTTAAATCAGTTAAATGGTTGAAACCAGCCTCATGCAAACGGTAAAATGACGGTTTGCTTCGGCCTCTTCGCCGATTACTAAGGATACCCATGATGAAAATCAGCACCCAATTCGATGCCGGTTCGGTCGTTGTCAAAGATTTGAGCAACCCTGCCGATATCCGTCTCGCCCTGCGTCCCGACAATGCTTCGGAGTTTGCCCAATGGTTTTACTTCCGTTTGCAGGGTGCGGCCTATCAAAACTGCGTGATGCATTTTGAAAATGCGGCGGACGCTGCGTATCCTTTGGGCTGGGAGGACTATCAGGCTTGCGCCTCTTACGACCGCCAAAATTGGTTCCGCGTGCCGACAAGCTACGAAAACGGCGTGTTGACCATCAACCATACGCCTTTGTCCAACAGCGTTTACTACGCTTATTTCGAGCCTTATTCCAACGAGCAGCATTTGAACCTTTTGGGCGATGCGCAGGGCAGCGGTTTGTGCCGTATCGACGACTTGGGCAGTACCGTTCAGGGCCGCGATATCAATCTTTTGACCATCGGCAACCAAGTCGAAAGCGATATGAAAGTCTGGATTATCGCCCGTCAACATCCGGGTGAAACCATGGCGGAATGGTTTGTCGAAGGTTTGCTGGGCCGCCTGCTTGATCCGCAAGATCCGACCGCGCGCATGCTGCTTGACCGTGCGACTTTTTACATTGTGCCGAATATGAATCCGGACGGTTCGGTTTTGGGTAATCTGCGCACAAATGCCGCCGGCGCCAACCTCAACCGCGAATGGGAAAACCCGACTTTGGAGCGAAGCCCCGAAGTCTTTGCCGTCCGCGAAAAAATGATGGAAACCGGCGTGGATTTATTCTTGGATATTCACGGCGATGAAGGCCTGCCGTTTGTCTTTGTGGCCGGTACCGAAGGTGTGCCGAACTACAACGAGCGCATCGAAGCTTTAGAAGACCAATTCAAACTTGCGCTGCTCAATGCCAGCCCCGATTTCCAAGACGATTACGGCTATGACAAAGATGCGCCGGGTCAGGCAAACATGACTTTGGCGACCAACTGGGTCGGCAATCATTTCAACTGCCTTGCCTATACTTTGGAAATGCCGTTTAAAGACAATGCCAACCTGCCGGACGACGATTTCGGCTGGAACGGCCAACGCTCGCTGCGCTTGGGCGAGGCAATGTTGTCTGCTATTTTGAATGTGGTTGGCGATTTGCGTTAAACCATCCGACACCGCATACAGGCCGTCTGAAAGTTCAGGCTTTCAGACGGCCTTTGAGATAAGGAACACACATCATGATAATACATCCCCAGTTTGATCCGGTGCTGATCAGCATCGGCCCGCTTGCCATCCGCTGGTATGCCTTGAGCTATATCGTCGGCTTTATCCTGTTTACGATTTTGGGCCGCCGTCGTATCGCGCAGGGCAATTCTGTGTTTACTAAAGAAACACTCGACGATTTCCTGACTTGGGGTATCCTGGGCGTCATCTTGGGCGGACGTATCGGCTACGTTTTGTTTTATAAATTTTCCGATTATCTTGCCAACCCGTTGGATATTTTCAAAGTTTGGGAAGGCGGTATGTCGTTTCACGGCGGCTTTTTGGGCGTGGTCGTTGCCATGTGGCTGTTTGGCCGCAAGCACAACATCAGTATCTTGAAATTGATGGATACCGTTGCGCCGCTCGTACCGCTGGGCTTGGCTTCAGGCCGTATCGGCAACTTTATCAACGGCGAACTTTGGGGACGCGTGACCGAACTCAATGCTTTTTGGGCGATGGGTTTCCCGCAAGCACGTTACGAAGATGCAGAAGCTGCGGCGCACAATCCTTTGTGGGCCGAATGGCTGCAACAATACGGTATGCTGCCGCGCCATCCGTCTCAGCTTTACCAGTTTGCCCTTGAAGGCATTTGCCTGTTTGTCATCGTTTGGATTTTCTCGAAAAAACCGCGTCCGGCCGGTCAAACGGCGGCATTGTTCTTGGGCGGTTACGGTTTGTTCCGCTTTATTGCCGAATTTGCCCGTCAGCCTGACGACTATCTCGGCCTGTTGACCTTGGGCTTGTCCATGGGTCAATGGTTGAGCGTGCCGATGATTGTATTGGGTGTGATTGGTTTTGTTTGGTTTGGCCGTAAAAACAGTGTTGCCAAAGCATAAATAAAACAATAAATAAAGGCCGTCTGAAAACCTTTTCAGACGGCCTTTTTATGGCTTCAAGCAAACGGATTTCGGGTTTAACCGAAAAAGCCCATTTTGACTTGAATGAGTTTTTCCAACTCCGGCAGGACGCGGCGGCGTGAGACGAAGAAGATAATATGGTCACCGTCTTGCAAGATGGTTTCGGTGTGGTGTCCCATGATGACTTCGCCGGTTTCGCCGCGGACGATGGCGGCAATGTGGCAGTCGTTCGGCCATTTAATGCCGCTGATGCGGCGGCCGACAATGGCGGAAGTATTTTTATCGCCGTGTACCACCACTTCAATGGCTTCGGCCGTACCGCGGCGCAAAGGATGGACGGCGACGATGTCGCCGCGGCGGATGTGGGCGAGAATGGAGCCGATGGTAATCAGATGGGGGGAAACAACGATATCGATTTTGTTACCTTCGAGCAAATCGACGTAGCTTGAGCGGTTAACAATGGTGATTACGCGTTTGGCACCAAGGTTTTTCGCCAAAAGGCTGGACATGATGTTGTTTTCGTCATCGTTGGTCAGCGCGCAGAAGACGTCGATTTCGTCGATGTACTCTTCGTCCAGCAGGGTTTCGTCGGTGGCGGAACCTTGCAGGACGAGGGTGTTGTCCAGATTTTCGGCCAGCCATTCGGCGCGCTGGGGTTTGTATTCGATGATTTTGATGTCGTATTTGGATTCGAGCTGCTTGGCGAGGCGGTAGCCGATGTTGCCGCCGCCGCCAATCATGATGCGGCGGGTGCGCGCTTCTTTTGGACGCAATTCACGCATGATGGCTTCAACGCTGTTGATGTCGGCGGCAAACAGGACTTCGTCGCCTTCGATGATGACGGTTTGCGGGGTAGGGACGATTAGGCGGTTGTTGCGGTAGATGGCGCAGATTTGGCAGTCCACACCTTCGGGCAGGTGCTGGTTGATGTCGGTAATTTCACGGCCGATCAGCAAACCGCCTTTGCGGGCTTGAACAATCACCATGCGGACTTGGTCGTTGGCAAAGCTGAGTACCTGCAATGCGCTGGTGTAGCTGAGCAGGCCGACAAGTTGCTCGGTAACCAGTTGTTCGGGGCTGATGGTTTCGGTAATGCCGAAGATGTTGAGGCTGCCTTCTTCGGGATTGTCGCTGCCGGCAACCGGATACTCGAGGTATTCGCTTGAGCGTACGCGTGCAATACGGCTGGGGATGTTGAAAAGGTCGGCGGCGATTTTGGAAGCAACGATGTTGGTTTCGTCGCTGCGGGTCAGGGCAAGCAGGAGGTCGGAGTCCGCCGCGCCTGCTTGTTCGAGGGTAAAGGGCGATGCGCCGTTGCCGACGATGGTTTGGACATCAAGGCGGCTGCTGATACGGTTGAGCGCTTTTTCGTCGATGTCGATAATAGTGACGTCGTTGCTGGGAACGGAGGCAAGGTTTTGGGCGACGGTCGAGCCGACTTGGCCGCTGCCGAGGATGAGTATTTTCACGGTAATTGAGTGTGTTCGGTAAAAATGAAATTGTAACAAAAGGCCGTCTGAAATTGGAGTTTTCAGACGGCCTGAGTTTTAAATAAGCCAGAGGGTTACCAGTAGCCCAAAACTTTCCACCACAAGATGCCGACAGTGCAGAATATCAGGATTTCGAGCACGCTCATGATGAAGCCGGCTTTCCACCATTCGGTCATGCTCACATAGTTGGAGCCGTAAATGACAGGAGCGGAACCGGTGGCGTAGTGTGTCAGCGACATCATGATGCCGGTAGCGGATGCCATAACCAGGGCAAACAGCATCGGCGGTGCACCCAAGGCCAAGCCTGCGCCGTAGAATGCGCCGAACATGGCGGTAACGTGTGCCGTGCCACTGGCGAAAACGTAGTGGGCGTAGAGGTAGGCCAGCATCAACAGGGCACAGCCGGCTTCCCAACTCAAGCCCATGTGGGTGATACCGCTTTGCATGGAGTCGGACAACCAGCTGATAAGGCCCAGTTTGTTGAGGAAGTTTGCCATCATCACCAAGGCCGCAAACCAAACGATGGTGTCCCACGCGCTTTTTTCTTTCAACGCATCTTCCCAAGTCAATACGCCGGTCAAAAGACACAGGCTCAAGCCGAGGAAGGTGGTGGCGGTAGCGTCAACTTTCACGCCGAACAGCATCTCGGGAATACCCGCCCACAACAGCAGCAGAACCAGGAAAATACCCAGCATGATTTTTTCTTCACGCTTCATCGGTCCCATAGCAGCCAAATGCTCTTTTGCCAATGCAGTGGCGTTAGGGGTTTGCTTGATTTCGGGCGGATACAGGAAATACAGCACCAGCGGCATCAGCAGCATAGCAAGCAGGCCGGGTACGACCATCGCCAAGAACCAAGTGCCCCAAGAGAGTTGGATTTGCGAATTGGTGGCTTTGGCAACCAATTCGACTACCAGCGGATTGGGTGCGGTGGCAGTGATAAAAATCAGACAGGTAATCACGTTGGAGTGGAAGTTGACCAGAGAAAGGTATTTACCGATTTTGCCTTCCGTACCTTTTTCTGGGTCGGAGTCGAAGCTCAGGGCGATGGATTTCATAATCGGATGCACGATTGCACCGCCGCGTGCGGTATTACTCGGCGTTACCGGACCGATGACCAAGTCGGCCAATGCCAAGCTGTAACCTACGCCCAGCGTGCGTTTGCCAAAGAGGGAGATCAAGAGGTAGCCGATACGCATACCCAAGCCGGTTTTCAACAGGCCGCGCGAGATGATGATGGCGATACCGATCATCCAGATGAGTGAGTTGTTGAGGCTGCTCAAAGCGTCTTTGGTTGCGTCTACGGCTTTTTCGTTGGTCACGCCGGTCAGCGCGACCAAGGTAATGCCCAAAATCGCCATTGCACCGATAGGCATGGCTTTGCCGATGATGCCGGCAATGATGCCGACAAACAATGCCAAAAGATGCCATGCGTCAGGCGATACGCCCTGCGGCACGGGGATAACGAACCAGATAATCAGCGTCAGCGCGAGCGCAACCGCAGCAGGAATTGGCTTGAAGCCCATGTTGAGTCTCCTAGTTTGAGGTATCGGGGAAATCGGATTTCAGACGACGTGTGCCTGATTTTGGCGGGAACAGTTCGTCTGAAACGTATTTGGGTGTGGTTGTTTTTATGTTTTTCTTTTGGGTGTTTGTGTCATGCGTATTTTTGTGTTGCCATCTTTTCAGACGACGTTTTTTTAGGTTATTGCGTTTTTCCCTCTCCCTAACCCTCTCCCACGGGGAGAGGGGATAATGGCGCTGAAATCAACTATTATCGGATTTCCTGTAATCTGTCCCCTCTCCCCGTGGGAGAGGGTTAGGGAGAGGGTAAAACCTCAGATTTAGTAGGTTTGGTTGTGAAACTCAACAAATACTGAAACCCTAATCATCATGTTGGCTCATGTCCCAACCTACGAGCATTTTTCAGACGGCCCCCTATATAGAAAAGGCCGTCTGAAACGCCGTATCGGATTAATCCTGCTCCGCCGGCAGTCCGTACTCTTCGGGGAAGGTACGCAGCGAGCTTTGCAACACGGTAACCGCGCCATCGATCAAACCGCAGCGGCCGCTTCGTGGCAACAGTTGGCACAGGCTTTGCAAGGCACGCAGGTCGTCGGAAGTACCGATGCCGGTATCCACGCGGTTGAGCAGGCGGGAAAGCTGGAATGTGCCGCCTTTGCAAGGAGGGCATTGACCGCATGAGTTGGAAGCAAAAAATTCCACATACTCGGCCACTTTGCGCACCACGCTGGTGCCTTCGGAAATCACTATCATCGCGCCGGTACCGAGGCTGGATTTGCGTTCGCGTACGGACACGAAGTCCAAAGGCACGTCCAAATCTTTTACGGTCAAAAGCGTGTTTGACGGGCCGCCGGTGAAGACGGCTTTAAACGTACGGCCTTCAAGCATACCGCCGCCGTGATCGTAAATCAGCGATTGCAGGGTCGTGCCCATCGGCAGTTCGTACAACCCCGGATTCAATACGTCGCCGGAGAGCGAATAGAGTTTCGTACCGGACGCATCGCCCAAACCCAAAGATTTGTACCATTCCGCACCTTTGGCAAGGATTTGCGGAATATTGGCGAAGGTTTCGGTATTGTTGATAAGGGTCGGCTCACCGTTGACACCGCTTTCGGCAGGGAAAGGCGGCTTGCGGCGGGGGAAGGGGAAACCGCCTTCCAGCCATGAAATTACGGCAGTTTCTTCGCCGCCGATATAACGGCCTGAAGTTTCAACCAGTTGCAAGCCCAAAGGTTTACCCAAGTAGTTTTCGATGCGGATAAACAAATCGCTGTTTTTCCATTGCTCAATGGCCGGTGTGATGGAAGCGATGGATTCGGTTTGATGAGGGTTGACGTACAGAATTGCTTTGTTGGCACGGCAGGCAACGGCGGCAATCAGGACGCCTTCGATGACTTGGTGCGGCGTATTTGCCAGCAGTACTCGGTCTTTAAATGTACCCGGTTCGTCTTCGTTAGCATTACAGACGACGTATTTGTCGCCATTTTTACTTTGGGCGGCAACGGCGGCCTCCCATTTGCGCCAAGTTGGGAAACCTGCACCGCCCATGCCGCAAAGGTTGGCATCTTGCAGTTTGGAAACAATACTTTGAGGATCGGCAAGTGCAGCCAGCAGACCTTCGCCGCCGCCGACTTTGCGCCATGCGGCTAAATCTGCGCCGACTTGGCGGGAAGGATGCAGTAAGTTTTGATTGGCTTGATTCATGATTGTTGCTCCTGCAAACCGGCGTGTTCGCGCAAATCGAATTTGCCGTAGTCGGGATATAAAACGGGGGCTTTGATGTCGCTGGTCAGCCCGGCGCGGGTCATTTCGCGTTGCAGGTCGTGAACGTGTCCGACACCACCGCGTACTTTTTTCAGCGGCAGGCCGCAATTTGCCGCGGCTTTACCGGCACGGCGGCCAAAGCTGATGATATCCAAAAGCGCGTTGCCCATCAGGCGGTTGCGGCCGTGAATGCCGCCGGTTACTTCGCCGGCACAATAGAGACCTTCGACGCAGGTTGCGCCGTCGCCGTTGATTTCGATACCGCCGTTTTGGTAGTGCAGGGTCGGATGAATCATGACCGGCTCAACGGCAGGATCAATGCCGCATTTATGGGCAACGTGGCCGAGCGTAACCAAACGGTTCAATACGTCGGGATCGTTTTCAATCAGGCGCGGGGTATCGAGGAACACGCCGACCTGTCCGTCACGTACTACGCCGCGGCCTTCGCGGCACTCGCGCAAAATGGCGGCGGCAACAACGTCGCGCGGTTGCAATTCATCAACGAAACGTTCGCCCAAACCGTTAACCAGTTTGGTGCCTGCGGAGCGCACGGCTTCGGAAATCAGCGCGCCTGCCAAGTGTGGAGGGTGGGCAACGCCGGTCGGGTGGTATTGGAAAGAATCGACATCGCGCAGTTTGGCACCGATACGGTAAGCCATCACCAGGCCGTCTGCAGTTGCGCCATAGTGGTTGGAAGTGGCGAAACCTTGCAAATGCAGGCGTCCGCTGCCGCCGGTTGCCAATACCACTGCTTTGGCGTGAACCAATACCAAAGAGCGTTTTTCCAAATCGTACAAAATCGCGCCGACGCAGCGGCCGTGTTCGTCTGATAATAATTCGATGGCGGGGTGGCGGTTGAGCTGGGTGATGTTTTCATCGAGTTCGACTGCCTCGCGCAGTACGCGCATCATTTCGAGGCCGGTAAAGTCGCGGTAGCTCAGGATGCGCGGTACGGTCGTACCGCCTGCACGTTTGCGGCTCAACATGCCGTTGCTGTCCGCGCCTTTAGCCAAGTCAAAAGTCATGCCCAAGCCAATCAGCCAGCGGATGACGGACGGCGCATCGGTAACCATTTGGGCAACCAATTCTTTTTTGCCGACGTTGTGGCCGCCTTTGATGGTGTCGTCAAAGTGTTGTTGCAGGCTGTCTTCCGCACCGACCGCTGCCTGAATACCGCCTTCGGCCATCACAGTATTGCTGTCGCCGATACGCAGTTTGTTCGCCACGATGACGCGTGCGCCTGCTTCAGTGGCAGACAATGCCGCAGCCGCGCCTGCACCACCGCCGCCAATGACCAATACGTCGGTGTTCAAGTGTTCTGCACCTGACAAATTATAGTCGTCAATCAGAGGCTGACTGATTAAGAGTTTGGCCAAATCAGGATGGCAGTAATCGCCTTGGTTTGGACCGATAGGCAGTTTCACACGTGCATTTGCCTGATAGTCAGGGTGAAATTGGCTTAGTAATTCGTTTTTTTCAGGTAAATCGCCGCGTAGCTCCAATGAGGACGCATGCAGGTTGGCAAGGGCGGTTTCGTAGTCTATGCCTTGGATTTTGTTAACCATTACACTGACTCCTCTTCAAATTCGACTTTCATTTTGCCGCTGTCGATTTCTCGCAGACGACGCATCAAATCCACAGGGCGTAATGTACGCGCCGCTTTCATACGGCGGGCGAACAAGCCCAAGTGGTTCGGGCGGATGTGTTCCGGGCAGGAAAGGGTGCAGAGGTTGCACATCACGCATTGGTCGAAGGTCAGCGCAGCCGCGCCGAAATCGCCCGAAACCACTTGCGCCACGCCGTTTTCCACTTCCAAACCTTTGGGACAGGCGCGGTTGCAGCCGCCGCAATGACGGCAGTTTTGCGCTTCAGGGAAGGCTTTGGCGGTATCGTCCAGCCAGTTCCAGCCGTCGCCGACCTCGCTCACGTCGTAATATTGGATATGCTCGGGAATGAAGTAGTCCAAGAAGCTGACCTGCATCCCTTCTTCGACTTTGGTTTCACACGCCAACGCAGTCGTTACCTCACGCTCGCCTTCCTTGCGGATCATACAGCGGCACGAACCGCACACGCCTTGCCCCATGCAGCCGACGTTGGCGGTAATCGCGCTGCCGGCACGGGCATAGGCTTGGATGATTGACGAGTCGGCGGAAGCTTTGACTTCATGGCCGTCTATGGTCAGGGTTAACAAATTTTCACTCATGGTTTGTTCCTGTGAAATTGGAAGTTGGAATAGTGGATAATTTGATTAATTGTATTTTTATTACATCTATCGTACGTAAGGAAATATCCAAGTTATTTACTCAGAAATTCTTTTAAAATCAATATTTATCTGTATGAGTCGAAGTGTATCAAAATTTAGTGGTTTTGATGATAGGGATAATCTAAGGTTTTATAGAGGAATGATTGTAAACAAAATATGCCTATTATTTAGACAAATTCATCTCAATTATTTGATTTTAAATATAAAATAAAATTACTTTTTTAGTATAAATTTTAAAATATTCGTCTATTTGCTAGTAGAAATCATTATTACATATTAGGTAATTTTGCATAGATTGTTGTATATATTGAATAATATTGAAACATATAAGCATGTGAAAAGACTGTTATAAAATTTCATAAAATCAAACAAGTTTGATATCAGTCAAGAAGATTTAGGGAGAAAGTGACACAGATTTTACAATTGTATATTGTATTGGAAAATAAGAAAGGCCGTCTGAAATTTAGGTAGTTCCCTTTTAAATACAATCTACTAAATTTCTTTCTCAGATACTTAAGGCAAATATTTTCAGACGGCCTTGAAATAAGGTTATCATTTAAAAATAATGTAATTTTATTTCCATGTAAGTGAATAGTCAGTGGATATAGATTATCAATAACCAAGTAATTTAATGCGATATTAAATTTCATTTAAATCAATAAGGTATGAAAATGATATTGTCTGGGTCATTCATTTGAAAGCACTATTACACTATTGAAGGCCGTCTGAAAAAATCGGTCTCTTAAGAAATAAACAAATCCTCCCTACCATGACTCCGAAAAGGAACACAATCATGACCGTCATCAAGCAAGAAGACTTTATCCAAAGTATTTTCGATGCTTTCCAATTCATCAGCTACTACCATCCTAAAGACTACATTCAGGCTTTGTATAAGGCTTATCAAAAAGAAGAAAACCCTGCCGCCAAAGATGCGATGGCGCAGATTTTGGTTAATAGCCGTATGTGTGCTGAAGGCCATCGTCCGATTTGTCAGGATACCGGTATTGCGACCGTATTCTTGAAAGTGGGCATGGATGTACAGTGGGATGCCGAGATGAGCGTACAGGAAATGGTTAACGAAGGCGTACGCCGTGCATACACCTATCCTGACAACAAACTGCGCGCCTCTGTATTGGCCGATCCGGCTGGCAAACGTCAAAATACCAAAGACAATACCCCTGCCGTCGTACATATGGAAATCGTAAAAGGCGACAAAGTCGAAGTCACTTGCGCAGCCAAAGGCGGCGGTTCTGAAAACAAAACCAAAGTTGCCATGCTCAACCCTTCAGACAATATCGTTGATTGGGTATTGAAAACCGTTCCTCAAATGGGTGCAGGTTGGTGTCCTCCTGGTATCTTGGGTATCGGCATCGGCGGTACGCCTGAAAAAGCAGTGTTGATGGCCAAAGAAAGCCTGATGAGCCATATCGATATTCAGGAACTCAAAGAAAAAGCCGATTCCGGTGCAGAATTGTCTACAACCGAAGCCCTGCGCTTGGAACTCTACAAAAAAGTAAATGCCTTGGGGATTGGCGCACAAGGTTTGGGCGGTTTGAGCACTGTGTTGGATGTCAAAATCCTTGACTACCCAACCCACGCGGCTTCCAAACCGATTGCCATGATTCCAAACTGCGCAGCAACCCGCCACATCGAATTTGAATTGGACGGCTCAGGCCCGGCCAAACTGGAAGCCCCATCTTTGGAAGATTGGCCGGATCTGACTTACAGCCCTGACAACGGCAAACGTGTCGATGTCAACAACCTGACTAAAGAAGAAGTGGCCACATGGAAAACCGGCGACGTATTGTTGCTGAACGGTAAAATCCTGACCGGCCGCGATGCCGCGCACAAACGTTTGGTTGACATGCTCAACAAAGGCGAAGAATTGCCGGTAGATTTCACCAACAAACTGATTTACTACGTCGGCCCGGTTGATCCAGTCCGTGACGAAGTTGTTGGTCCGGCCGGTCCGACTACTTCCACCCGTATGGATAAATTCACCCGCCAAATGCTGGAACAAACCGGCCTCCTGGGTATGATTGGTAAATCCGAGCGCGGCGCAGCGACTTGTCAAGCCATTGCCGATAATAAAGCCGTTTACCTGATGGCTGTCGGCGGTGCGGCATATTTGGTTGCCAAAGCCATTAAAGCATCTAAAGTCTTGGCGTTCCCAGAATTAGGTATGGAAGCAATTTACGAATTTGAAGTCAAAGACATGCCTGTGACCGTTGCGGTGGATAGCAACGGCGAATCGGTTCACGCCATTGCGCCAAAACAATGGCAGGCCAAAATCGGTATTATTCCGGTTGAAGCTTGATATTTGACTGAATAATCAAAGGCCGTCTGAACGATTTCAGACGGCCTTTTTTTGCTTACAAATAATTTAAATGTTTTCAAACGAGTAAATTTCCCTTTCTAAAAAGCACTTGTCAAAATCAGCGTTTGAAACTAGAATTCACAGCTTATCGAGTCGGAGTGTGGCGCAGTCTGGTAGCGCACTTGCATGGGGTGCAAGGGGTCGAAGGTTCGAATCCTTTCACTCCGACCAAAAAATTGGAAAGAGCCGTTTTAAAAACGGCTCTTTTTTCGTTTGGATGATTTATCTGAATAATGTGTCCGAATGGATTTTAAAACTTAATACCCATGCCGTCTGAAACAAAACCTGCTTTCTCAAAAGCAGGTTTTGTTGTTTATAAAGCAGGGCTATTCGGCACTGTCTTTCAGCGTGTCTTTATAAGTATAAAGATAAGACGCGCCGACAAAGGATGCGCCACCGACGACATTGCCTAGGAATACGGGAATCATGTTGAAGAAAAATTGCCCCCATGTGATGTTTGCACCTGCCAAAATACCTGCGGGGATAACGAACATATTGGCGACAAGGTGTTGGAAGCCGTTTAATACGAAAATCATGACGGGGAACCAAATGGCCAGCATCCGTCCGGTTGTGTTTTTAGCGGCAAAGTGCAACCACGTGCCCATGCAGACCATCCAGTTACATGCTACTGCCGATACGAAAGCGCGGCCGAAATCCATATGGACTTTTGCTTCCGCCACGGCAATGGTTTTTTCTGCCATGCTGCCTTCAATCATACCGACATAGTATCCGAGGAAAAAAGCCATTGCCAGCGTGCCCACCAAATTGCCCATGCAAACGATAACCCAGTTGCGCAGCAGCATTTTGGAGGAAATCCGTCCGGCCAATCTGCCTAAAGACATGATCATCATGTTGCTGGTTACCAGTTCACCGCCGCCAAGCAGGATGCAAATCAAGGCGATAGGGAACACGGAGGCGCCGAGTAAAGTTGCAACACCGCCCCATTCGTGCGGAATGCCGCTGACTATTTTTAAATAGGCAAGATAACCGAAGCCGATGTATCCGCCGGCCAAAACGCTTAAGATTGCCAGTGTGGGGATGCTGGATTGTGCTTTGGCGCAGCTTTTGTTGAGAACAACCTGTAAAATTTCCTGTGGGTATAAATCGCGCGAAGCCATGATGTTCCTTAAAGTGGGTTGAGGAGGGAACGCCGTTTCAAAAGTGGCACAAACTGTCGCGGTAGGGCAGTGTTATAGGAAGCCGGTGTACGATCTTTGTTTTATTAATCAGCCTGAATTAAACCTAAAAAACAGATACTTCGCCTTGCTTTAGCTCAAACGAAATATTATTACATTTTACTTCTGTATTAAAAAAGGCCGTCTGAACGTTGAGGTTTCAGACGGCCTTGTTTTGAATTTTTAAACTTACAAATGTGCCAGCTTTGCATTGCCTTCGCGAGGAATAGGGCGCGGATTGCCTTGTGCATCGATGGCGACGTAAGTGAACACAGCTTCGGTGACCAGTTGGCGGTCTTCCGTTACCATATCGTTCATCAAAGTCTTCACCCACACTTCGATTTTCAGTTGCAAAGAAGTATTGCCTACACGGACGCAATGACCGTAGCAGCATACAACGTTGCCGACCTTTACCGGTCTGATGAAATTCATTTCTTGAACGGCCACGGTGACAATTCGTCCCTGTGCGATTTCTGCCGCCAAAATACCGCCGCCCAGATCCATTTGCGACATAATCCAGCCGCCGAAGATATCCTGATTAGGATTGGTATCGCGCGGCATGGCTACCGTACGCAATAAAAGTTGGCCTTCTGGTGCAGCATGTGTTTGTTTGTTGTCAGCCATAAAAAATCCTGTCAAAAAAGTGCTATTTTACGCCATTTATAGCGATAAACCTATGTAGGCCGTCTGAAAAATCAGAAGGTAAAGTGTTACAATCAACATATCCATCAGACAAAGGAGAAAGCTCATGCATCCGATTCAAGAACCACGAAATAGCGGCCTTTTGCGCGTATCCGACATTCACGAAATCTACTGGGAAGAATCAGGCAATCCTGATGGCCATCCTGTGATTTTCCTGCATGGCGGCCCCGGAGCAGGGGCATCACCGGCCTGTCGAGGCTTTTTCAATCCAGAGCATTTCCGCATCGTTATTATCGACCAACGCGGTTGCGGACGCTCCAAACCCTATGCCTGTATCGAAGACAATACTACATGGGATTTGGTTGCCGATATTGAAAAAGTGCGAGAAATGCTCGGCATTCAAAAATGGCTGGTTTTTGGCGGTTCATGGGGCAGCACCTTGTCGCTGACTTATGCCGAAACCCATCCCGATCGCGTCAGCGGCTTAGCTTTGCGCGGTATTTTCCTGTGCAGGCCGTCTGAAATGGCATGGTTGAACGAAGCAGGTGGCGTCAGCCAAATTTATCCGGCTCAATGGCAAAAATTCATTGCCCCCGTAGCCGAAAACAAACGCCAAGCCCTAATTAAAGCCTACCATGAAATGCTGTTCAGCGAAGATGAAGCCACGCGCCTCAAAGCGGCCAAATCATGGGCAGATTGGGAAAGCTACCTTATTCAGTTTGAACCTAAAGATGTAGATGAAGACCCGCAAGCCTCCCTTGCCATCGCAAGAATGGAAAACCATTACTTCGTGAACGAAGGCTGGCTGCAGGGCGATAAGGCTATTTTGGCAAACATCGACAAAATCCGCCATATCCCAACCATCATCGTCCAAGGCCGCTACGACCTATGCACCCCGATGCAAAGCGCGTGGGAACTCTCGCAAGCCTTCCCAGAAGCAGAATTGAGAATCGTCCAAGCAGGCCATTCTTCTTTTGATCCTTCGCTTTCTGAGGCTTTAGTGAAAGCGGTGGAGGATATTAGAAGCAAGTTATAAAGGTTAATAAATGACAATGCCGTCTGAAAAAGTTTCAGACGGCATTTTTTCTATTTACATATTAAATTTAATATCATATTATCATTGCATGATATCAGTTTGAATTTTTTAGAATTTCAATATGAAACCTCTAATTTACTACGCCCATTCTGTGCAAGATGAACTCGGCAATCTTTTGCCTTACGAACATTGGCAAACCTTGCAAAGCCATTTGGTCAATGTTGGGGAAATGGCGGCGGAGTTTGCTCGGGTATTCGGTGCTCAGGAAATTGCCTGCCAGACGGGACGGCTTCATGACTTAGGGAAATATTCGGAAGCCTTTAATCACCGATTGCATGGCGGCCCATCAGTTGATCATGCTACTGCCGGAGCAAAAATTGCTGTCGAACGTTGGGGAAATGTTATTGGCAAGCTGATGGCGTTTTGCATTGCGGGGCACCATGCCGGGTTGGCAAATGGAAAGGGCGAAGGTGATAACCGCAGCACTTTGAAACAGCGTTTAGCCTTGCAATTTGGCGCAGATATTCCCGCTCTCGATAACCTGTGGCAACAAGAAATCAAACTCCCCCAAAACTTATCCGCACCGCCACTCAAAGCCGACGCGCATCATCCTTTTTTCTCCTACGCCTTCTTCACCCGAATGCTCTATTCCTGCTTGGTGGATGCCGATTATCTCGACACAGAAGCCTTTTATCTAAAGCTAGAAAACAAAGCCGCCGAGCGCGGCGGTTATCCCAAGTTAAACGCCTTACAACACAGTTTCAATCAATTTATCAACGATTTCAGACGACGTATCGCCCAAGCTCCAGAGCAAACTGAAGCCGAAAAACGCAATGCCACCTTAAACCGCCTGCGCAGCGAAATTCTCGATTACGCCGTAGAACAAGCGGCACAACTGCAAGGGCTATTCACGCTCACCGTGCCGACCGGCGGTGGTAAAACCTTCACTTCCATGGCATTCGCGCTGGAACACGCCAAACGGCACGACATGCGGCGCGTGATTTACGTCATTCCGTTCACCAGCATCATCGAACAAAATGCCGCCGAATTTCGCAAAGCCTTTGGCGAATTGGGCGAACAAGCCGTGTTGGAACATCACAGTACCTTCGACGACGGCAAACTGCAAAATGAGGCCACCAAAGACAAATTGCGCCTTGCCTCGGAAAACTGGGACGCGCCGATTATCGTGACTACCGCCGTGCAATTCTTCGAATCCCTCTTTGCCGACCGCTCCTCGCGTTGCCGCAAGCTGCACAACATCGCAGGCTCCGTCATCATCCTCGACGAAGCGCAAATGCTGCCGCTCAATCTGTTGCTGCCCATCATGCAAGCCATCAAAGAATTGGCGCAAAACTACCGCAGCAGCGTCGTCATGTGCACCGCCACCCAACCAGCCGTGCAAACCGAAAACGGCTTCTATCGCGGCTTTGAAAACGTGCGCGAAATCGCCCCAAAACCGACCGCACTTTTCGACAAACTGCGCCGCACCACTGTGCAACACATCGGCACACAAACCGACGCCGACCTGCTCGCCAAACTTGGTGAACACCCGCAAATGCTAGTTATCGTCAATAACCGCCGCCATGCCCGCAGCTTGTACGACCAAGCCAAACACCTTGATGGCACATTCCACCTGACCACCTTAATGTGTGCCAAACACCGCAGCCAAAAGCTCGATGAGATCCGAGGCCGTCTGAAAAAGGGCGAACCTTGCCGCGTTATCGCCACCTCCTTAATTGAAGCCGGCGTTGATGTGGATTTTCCGCTGGTAATGCGCGCCGAAGCAGGTTTAGACAGCGTTGCCCAAGCCGCAGGACGCTGCAACCGCGAAGGCAAAAGGTCTTCTGAAAACAGCTTTGTCTGGATATTCGCGCCCGAAGATAAATGGAAAGCCCCGCCCGAACTTGCCGCACAAGCCGCCGTTATGCGCCTGACCGCCGACAGCTTTTCAGATGACCTTTTATCCATCCAAGCCGTCGCCGCCTATTTCAAAGACCTTTACGATCAAAAAGGCAAAGAACTGGATCACAAACAAATCCTGCAAATGCATCACAATGCCGGACCAAGCCTTGATTTCCCATTCCAAACCATCGCCGACAAATTCCGCATGATCGAAAGCCATATGCAGCCGCTGATTATTCCGTTCGATGTTGATGCCGAAAACCTCATTAGCAGCCTGCACCACGCAGACCACATCGGCGGACTCTTACGCAAACTACAACCCTACACCGTCCAAATCCCCGAAAAAGCCCTCACCGCGTTATATAAAGCAGGGCGTATTGAACCGATAAACGAGAAAAACTTCGGCAAACAATTTTATACGCTGATTGGACTGGATTTGTATGATGACGTGGCGGGGTTGAGTTGGGAGGATAATACTTTTATCAGAACTGAGAATTTAGTTTTTTGAGATATTAATAACATTATATTAACCATAAAGGAAAACAATAATGAGTATTTCACAGATGTTTGAAGAATTTATTGATAACCTAGCGATTTCTAATAAACAGACAATAAGTGATCGTTATGCAGAATTAACTAAAACATTAAATAAGCAGTTTCGCAATACCGATTCCGAAACAGCAAATACCTTACAAGTGGGATCGTTTGGGCGGAAAACAGGCATCAATGGAATTTCTGACTTAGATATGTTGTACATCATGCCAAAGTCTACTTGGGATACCTATAAAAATGCTCAATACAAACTACTTTCTGATACAAAAGAAGCCATTCTAAACCGTTATTCACGCACGGCTGTTAGTGTTGATAGATTGGTTGTTACTGTAACTTTTTCTAATTTCTATATTGAGGTTCAGCCTGTTTTTGAACAGGAAGATGGGAGTTTTAAATATCCTGATACCAAAGATGGAGGAAGCTGGAAAATTACTAAACCACGAGAAGAAATAGATGAAATTTCTTCTGCTGATAAAGATAAAAATCAGAATTTACGGCGTTTGTGCAAAATGGCACGAGCTTGGAAAAATAAACATGGTGTAGCAATGGGAGGACTACTTATTGATACGCTAGTTTATAATTTTTTAAAATCAACAGATTATTATGATGATAAAAGTTTTTCTTATTATGATTTACTCAGCAGAGACTTTTTTCAATACTTGTCTAAATTACCAGAGCAAACAGAATATGCTGTATTGGGTAGCAAACAAAGAGTCAAGGTAAAGAAAAAATTTCAGCAAGAAGCAAAAAAAGCCTTGAAGGTTATTGATGCCGAAAATCAAAGCAGTGTAAATGATAAATGGAAAAAAATTTATGGGCGACCGTTTCCTGCTAAAAAAACTGAAATGGCAATGGAGTCTCTTTCTGCAAGTTATTCTCAGAATTGGCAGAATACTGAAGAATTTATTGAAGATAAATTTCCGATTGATATTCGTGAATATCTAAAGATTGACTGTGAAGTAAAACAAAATGGTTTCCGTAAGTTTTTCCTTAGAGAGATTTTAAAAAGAAGAATCCCATTGAAATCTAGAAAAGATCTACTATTTGAAATAAAAGAAATTTCAGTACATAAACCATATGAAATTTATTGGAAGGTTTTAAATCGAGGTGAAGAAGCAAAAAAAAGAAATTGTATTAGAGGACAAATTGTTCCAGATAGAGGATATGAGTGTAAAAAAGAAGCAACAGATTTTTATGGTGATCATATCGTTGAATGTTATTGCATTAAAAATGGCGTGGTTGTAGCTAAAGATAGAATCCATGTTCCAATTGTTACGGATGGAAGTGATTATGACTAATGAAGAAAAAATTTTAGAAGGGCAATTACGAGAGTGTTATGGGCGGGTAGTTTACACTCATAAAACACATGAAAAATGCGCTGATATTTTATTGGAGAAGAATGCAAGTATTAAAAAATGGCAAATTATTCTTTCTGCTATTATTGCTGGCGGAGTAATAACTATGCTTTTTGAATTTTGCCCTGAATATAAAAAAATTGCCGAAGTTATTGTAGCAATAATATCCACTATTCTACTTGTCCTTAATTCTTATATAAAAGATTATGATTTAGGAATAATTGCACAAAAGCATCGCCAAGCAGCAGCAGAAATTTGGCTCGTTCGTGAAAAATATCTGACACTTTTAACTGCCCTTCGTATGAAGCAGTTATCAATCGATGAGATTTGCTTGCAAAGGGATAAATTACTAGAAGATTTGCATAATATTTATTTAGGAGCTCCAAGTACGAATTTTGAAGCTTACCAAAAAGCACAAAATGCACTTAAAAACATGGAAGACATGACATTTTCTGATGAGGAGATAGATAAATTTCTTCAAAAAGAATTGAGACGAACATGAAAATCCATAAAACGTCGTCTGAAACCGCACTTTCCAACCAAAAGGAGAATCAAATGAACCAAATTCGCCTACACGTTTGGGGCGATTATGCCTGTTTTACCCGTCCGGAGATGAAGGTGGAGCGGGTGTCTTATGATGTCATCACGCCGTCGGCGGCGCGCGGGATTTTGGCAGCGGTGCATTGGAAGCCGGCGATTCGGTGGGTGATTGACCGGATTTATGTGCTAAAGCCGATTCGGTTTGAGTCGGTGCGGCGCAATGAGTTGGGTGGCAAGATTTCGGCGGGTAAGGTCAGCGGGGCGATGAAGCGTAAGAGCGTTGCCGATTTATATACGCTGATTGAAGACGACCGCCAGCAGCGCGCGGCGACGGTGCTTAAAGACGTGGCTTATGTGATTGAAGCCCATGCGGTGCTGACGGCAAAAGCGGGGGCGGATGAAACCGTTACCAAGCATATCGAGATGTTCAAACGCCGTGCGAAAAAGGGGCAATGCTTTCAGCAGCCTTGTTTGGGCGTGCGTGAATTCCCTGCCGATTTTGCGTTGATTGATGAGGGTGATCCGCTACCGCCGTCGGCGTTATCGGAAAGCGAGGCAAACCGCGATTTAGGCTGGATGCTGCACGATATTGATTTTGACCACGGCAAGACGCCGCATTTTTTCCGCGCACAAATAAAAGACGGCGTGATTGATGTGCCGCCGTTTTACGCCGAGGAGGTAAAAGCATGATTCTAGCGTCCCTTGCCCGTTATTACCGCCGTTTGGCAGCAGAAACTGATGAAATGGGCAATCCGAAAGTGCCGCCTTACGGCTTTAGCGAGGAGAAAATCGGCTGGATTTTGGTGTTGGATAAAGAAGGTCGTCTGAAAACCGTTGTGCCGAATCTGACTGCCGATAAAAAGCCGCAGCCGAAATTGATGAGCGTGCCTCGCCCTGAAAAACGCACGTCGGGTATCAAACCGAATTTTTTGTGGGACAAAACCGTCTACGCGCTTGGCGTGGAAGCCAATAAAAACAAAGCCGAAGCGAAAAAAAAACCATTTACGTCGTCTGAAAAAACCTTTGAAGCCTTCAAGCAATACCATCTCGATTTACTGCAAAGCAGTGAAGATGGAGGCTTGCAAGCCTTGTGCCGTTTTCTGCAAAACTGGCAGCCTGCACATTTCGCTGCCGAAAATCTGCCTGCCGAAATGCTCGATGCCAACATCGCATTTTCTCTTGAAAAACCGACCGCACTTATTCATAAACGCGAAGCCGCGCAAACTTTGTGGGCAGGCTGCCTGAAAAGCGACGAAGCACTCGAAGGCTTGTGCCTGATTAGTGGCGATACAGCCCCGATTGCGCGGCTGCATCCGGCGATTAAAGGCGTGTTTGGCGGGCAAAGCTCCGGCGGCTCGATTATCTCGTTTAACAAAGAAGCCTTTGCTTCGTTTGGCAAGGAGCAAGGCGCAAATGCGCCCGTTTCCGAACAATCCGCCTTTGCCTACACCACCGCGCTGAACTATCTGTTGCGCCGCGAAAATAATCACTGCTTGACCATCGGCGATGCCAGCACGGTCTTTTGGGCGGAAGCGGACGATAGCGCAACGGCGCAGGCTGCCGAAGGTTTCTTCGCGCAAGTATTCACGCCGCCGGATGATGAACAAGAATGCGCCAAAGTTTTCAACGTATTGGAACAAATCGGCAAAGGCCGTCCGCTGCAAGAAATTGCACCCGAACTTTCTGTCAATACCCGTTTTTACATCTTAGGGCTTGCCCCTAACGCCGCGCGGATTTCTGTTCGCTTTTGGCTGGACACCACGTTTGGGCAGCTGGCGGAAAATTTGGCATGGCACTGGCGGGATTTAAAAATTGAACCGCGCCCGTGGAAAACGCCGCCTTCTGTTTGGCGTTTGCTGTTGCAGACGGCGGTTTTAGGCAAAAGCGAAAACATCTCGCCCGTGTTGGCAGGCGAAATGACCCGTGCCGTGATTTGCGGCACGCCATATCCCTTAAGTTTGCTGTCGCAACTGATTACCCGAATCCGTGCCGACGGCGATGTGAACGGCCTGCGCGTGGCAATGATGAAAGCCGTATTAGAGCGGCGTTTTAGAAAAGGTTTTATCGAAGAAGGAGTTCCTATGAGTTTGAACAATGAAAGCCCGAATTGTGCCTATCTTTTAGGGCGGCTGTTTGCCGTGTTGGAGCGCATTCAATATCAGGCGTTGGGCGAATTAAACGCCGGCATCGCCGACCGCTATTACGGCTCTGCCTCCGCCGTGCCGTTTTCGGTTTTTCCGCGCCTTTTGTCGGGTGCAAAACACCATTTATCGCGCCTGCGTAAAGACAAAGCCGGTATGGCGGTGAATTTGGATAAAGATTTGGGCGAAATCATTGCCAAACTGCCCGAAACCTTTCCACGCCATTTGAGCATTGACGAGCAAGGCCGCTTTGCTATCGGCTATTACCACCAAAAACAAAGCTATTTTGCTAAAAAAGAAACCGCTGAAACCATTGAAAACTAAGGAGCCAGAAAATGTCTGCCATTCAAAACCGCTATGAATTTGTTTACTTTTTTGACGTAACCAACGGCAACCCCAACGGCGATCCCGATGCGGGCAATATGCCGCGTCTTGACCCCGAATCCAGCAAAGGCCTGGTAACCGATGTTTGCTTAAAACGCAAAATCCGTAATTTTGTGGAAATCAGCAGCGAAAATGAAGCCGGTTACGAAATCTACGTCAAAGAAAAAAGCGTGTTAAACCTGCAAAACAAACGCGCTTATGAAGCACTCGGCATTGAATCGGAAGCCAAAAAACTGCCCAAAGACGAAGCCAAAGCCCGCGACATTACCGCTTGGATGTGTAAAAACTTCTTCGATATACGCACCTTTGGCGCTGTGATGACCACCGAAGTCAACAGCGGGCAAGTGCGCGGCCCGGTGCAACTGGCGTTTGCACAATCCATCGACCCGATTGTCCCGCTGGAAGTTTCTATCACCCGCATGGCGGTCACCAACGAAAAAGACTTGGAAAAAGAACGCACTATGGGGCGCAAATACATCGTCCCTTACGCGCTCTACCGCGTGCACGGCTTTATCTCCGCCAACCTTGCCGCCAAAACCGGTTTTTCAGACGACGACTTGGCCAAACTCTGGCAAGCCCTGATGCTGATGTTTGAGCACGACCGCTCCGCCGCCCGTGGCGAAATGGCGGCGCGCAAACTGATTGTTTTCAAACACGACAGCGCACTCGGCAGCCAGCCTGCACATAAACTGTTTGACGCAGTGAAAGTCGAACGTGTAAACGGCGAATCAGGTACGCCTGCAAGCGGTTTTGGCGATTACAAAATCAGCGTGGTTTCAGACGGCCTGAGTGGCGTGAGTGTGGAAGAATTGCTGTAAAAACACTTAAAAAGATGACCGCACTTTTAACCGAAACCCAAAGGGAAAATCAGGACACGCGCCTGATTCCCCTTTCCGCTTTGCAACATTACGCCTTCTGTCCGCGTCAATGCGCGTTGATTCATAACGAGCAGGCGTGGGCGGAGAACTATTTGACCGCGCAGGGCAAGGCGCTTCATGAGCGGGTGGATTCGGGCGAACCGGAGACACGCAAGGGCGTGCGTTTTGAGCGGACGGTGCATGTGTCGGCGGAGAAGCTGGGCATCAGCGGCGTGTTGGATTTGGTGGAAGTGGAAACGAAAACAGGTCGTCTGAAACCTGTGGAATACAAACGCGGCAAGCCCAAACCCGACCCGATGGACGAAATCCAGCTTTGCGCCCAAGGCTTGTGCTTGGAAGAAATGACGGGGCAAACCGTCTCTGAGGGCGCGCTGTGGTATATGCAAACCCGCCACCGCGTCTCCGTCGTATTTTCAGACGACCTATGCGCCCAAACACTCGCCACCATCGCCGCCGTGCGCGAACTCCTAAACAGCGGACAAACCCCGCCGCCCTACTACGGCAAACGCTGCAAAGCTTGCTCACTGGTAGAGATTTGCCAGCCGGAGTTGTTGGGGAAACGGGATAGGAGTGTGGGGTATGTGGCGGGGTTGTTTGGGGAGTGATGTAAAATCTTAAGTAAATTATAACTAATTAATATCTCTAGAATGGACCGAATATGAAAGTATCGAAAGTAACTATAAAAGATTTTAAAAGATTTAAGGATTTGACTTTAGACTTAGGTGAAAATCCGGCAAAAATAATCGCATTGGTTGGAACTAATGGATGTGGTAAAAGTAGTGTTTTAGATGCTTTTATTGCATGTGGAAGAGATTTTGGTGGGCGCATTGGAGATTTTAGCACGCCAGGAATATTTTACAGAACAGACAATACAAATGTACGTCAACTAATATCAATTGATTATTTAGATAATGATGGCAATACTATTGATAACAATAATTTATATTTTAATCATGAATTTTATAAAAATAATAGGGAAGTTATTTTTTCATTTAGAAGTCCATATCGTTATAACACTGAGCTGAATATTACAGAAATTAAAGCAACAAACCCTATTGAAAAGAATTCAGATGGAGCTAGTTGCTCACTAAATTTGGATAGTAAAGTGGAGAATAATTATAGAAGGTTACTGGGATTTTATAACCAAGTCATGGAAGAAGAAGATATTAAACCATCTGAAGCTAGAATCAAAGTTATAGGCTTATTAAATCAATCTATAAGAAACTGTTTAGATTTGGAAATTGTTAATTTAGGAAATGTGGAACGTAATAATGGTACACTAAGTTTTAAAAAATCAGATTCAGATATAACATTCTCATTTGATAGTCTCTCTGCCGGAGAAAAAGAGGTTGTTGATATTTTATTAGATTTATTTTTAAGAAGAAAGAAATATGAAAACTCTATCTTCCTATTGGATGAGCCTGAATTGCATATCAATACAGCAGTTCAAAGAAAATTAATAATTGAGATAGATAAATTAATAGGTGATGGAGGGCAAATTTGGATTGCGACTCACAGTATTGGTTTTTTACGGGCATTTCAAGAAGAGTTATCTGGAAAATGCCAAGTTATTCACTTTGAAGATAACATGAGATTTGCATCGGAAACAATAACGTTGACCCCTGTTGCAAACAATAGAACAACATGGAAATCTATTTTCAGTACAGCTCTAGATGATTTAACAGGATTAATCGCTCCTAATAGAATTATTTATTGTGAAGGACGGGATGAACCTAGACGGGATGGTTCTGAAAGAGGGCTTGATGCTCAAGTCTTAAATAATATTTTTAATGCAGAATATCCAGATACTGTTTTTGTCTCTAGTGGTGGAAATACAGAATTGGACCAAAGAAGCAGTATTGCATTAGCAATATTGGGTAAGGTATTTCCTAATATGGAAATTTGGGTTTTTAAAGATAGAGATATGGCTTCAGGAAAGCTGGTATCAGAATCAGATAGAACGGAATATTTGGCTAATCAAGATGAAAGATTTAGAGTAATGAAAAGGTGGGAAATTGAAAACTATTTATTTGATAAAGAGGTGCTGAGAAAATATTGTATAGAGAATCAAAAAACTTTTGATGAAATTAAATATGATGACAATTTTACATCTCAGGATTTAATAGATTTAGATGTTAAATCTAAATTTTCATTAATCAAAAGTATTTGCTCAATTCCAACTCACATAAATCCCGAGAATTTTAAAATAAATTTATCAAAGCTAGTGACTTCAGATATGAATATTTATCAAGAATTAAAGTCCTGTATATTTGACAGAGAATAGTTATTTTTTGGTTTATGGCATTCTACCTAACCTATCAATAATTTTCAGGTAGTCCAACTATCGTCCTAAACCCTAAGGAGTTTCCCCATGCGCAAACTGCAAAACACGCTCTACATCACCACCCAAGGCAGCTATCTGCATAAGGAGCGGGAGACACTGGTGGTGGAGCAGGAGCGCAAGAAGGTAGCGCAATTGCCGGTGCATTCCATCGGGCATATTTTCTGTTTTGGGAATGTGCTGGTGTCACCGTTTTTGCTGGGGTTTTGCGGCGAAAATAATGTGAATTTGGCGTTTTTTACCGAAAACGGGCGTTATTTGGGACGGCTTCAGGGACGGCAGAGCGGCAATGTGCTGCTGCGTCGGGCGCAGTATCGTGTGTCGGAGCAAAGCCCTGTGCCGATTGCGCGCAATATCATCGCGGCGAAGATTCAGGCGAGTAAGCGGGTGCTTCAGCGGCAGATTCGCAATTATGGCGAGAATGCGGCGATTCAAAGTGCGGTCAATTCTTTGAATATTTCGCTGCGGCAGTTGAAGGACGCGGCGGAGCTGGACGTGGTGCGCGGTATTGAGGGTGATGCGGCGGCGCGTTATTTCGGCGTATTTGGGCAGCTTTTGAGCGAAAAAAGCGGTTTTTCTTTTGACGGACGCAACCGCCGTCCGCCCAGAGACGGGGTGAATGCGCTGTTGTCGTTTGTGTACAGCATCTTGGGAAAGGACATCAGCGGCGCGCTGCAAGGCGTGGGGCTCGATCCTCAGGTGGGCTTTCTGCACGCCGACCGACCGGGGCGCGACAGTTTGGCGCAGGATATTTTGGAAGAATTCCGCGCATGGTGGGCGGATAGGTTGGTGCTTTCGCTGATTAACCGCGGACAAATCAAACCGCAGGATTTTGTTACCGAGGCAAGCGGCGCGGTTAGCCTTAAAGCTGATGCGCGTAAGCTTTTGTTCCAAGCCTTGCAGGCAAAAAAGCAGGAGAAAATCGTTCATCCGTTTTTGGGCGAAGAAGTGGAAATCGGGCTGCTGCCATATATTCAGTCCATGCTGTTAGCGCGGCACTTGCGCGGAGATTTGGCGGAATACCCGCCGTTTTTGATGAGATAGGTTTGCAGGCCGCCTGAAAACGGGTTGGACGTGTTCAGACGGCCTCTAAAGCAACCTGCACATGGGAATACAAAATGCTGATGCTGATTACTTACGATATTTCGCTAGAAGACGCGGAAGGGCAGGCAAGGCTGCGGCGCGTGGCCAAATTGTGTTTGGACTACGGCGTGCGCGTGCAATATTCGGTGTTCGAATGCGACATTGCACCTGATCAGTGGGTTGTTTTAAAAGATAAACTTTTGAAAACCTACAACCCCGAAACCGACAGTCTGCGCTTTTACCATTTAGGCAGCAAATGGCGGCGAAAAGTGGAACACCACGGCGCAAAACCGGCGGTGGATGTGTTTAAGGATACGTTGATTGTGTGAATCGCCAACCTGCGGTTCTCATGAAAATGCGGCAGGGGTGGCGAATTTGGATTGTTCTTTAACAATCAGGATATTGCGAATTCGGGTGTAACAGAAAAGGCTGTGTTATACTCGCGATCGCGCTTTTCTTGGGAGCTTAGCGAAATTGGGGCTGCGAAACCTGATGGAGCAAGGCTTTTGAGAGAGGCTCCAGCCGCCTTCAGGCGGCTGTGTGTTGAAACTCCAGTTTTAGTTATGGGCGGAAAATCTCAGGAACCAGCCGCCTTCAGGCGGCTGTGTGTTGAAACGAGTTTGTCCAGTTCGATAAATTCGACGTTGGGGCCAGCCGCCTTCAGGCGGCTGTGTGTTGAAAC
>NZ_KV800014.1:5458-5685 GCF_001810105.1 Neisseria sp. HMSC068C04 | reverse complement strand
TCAACACACAGCCGCCTGAAGGCGGCTGGTTGTTCTTTATCAGGTGAAAATCTAGGAGAAATAGTTTCAACACACAGCCGCCTGAAGGCGGCTGGATGATTATCTCCTTTAGGATAATAGGTTACTCACTGTTTCAACACACAGCCGCCTGAAGGCGGCTGGTCTTGCGGACAAGCTCCACCTGTACTAAAAGCAGTTTCAACACACAGCCGCCTGAAGGCGGCTGG
>NZ_KV800014.1:4997-5358 GCF_001810105.1 Neisseria sp. HMSC068C04 | reverse complement strand
TTTCAACACACAGCCGCCTGAAGGCGGCTGGGAAACAACATAATCTGTTGCTAATTCATTCGTCTGTTTCAACACACAGCCGCCTGAAGGCGGCTGGTCAACGATGACGTCCCTTTTTAGGAGAGAGTAATGTTTCAACACACAGCCGCCTGAAGGCGGCTGGATACACAGGCAAAGACCCCGAAGAAATGACCATCGTTTCAACACACAGCCGCCTGAAGGCGGCTGGAAGCTAAGTTATCCGTTAACTAAGGAATTTAATGTTTCAACACACAGCCGCCTGAAGGCGGCTGGGGGGTACAGAAACCGAAGACGCCGGCGCATTCCAAGTTTCAACACACAGCCGCCTGAAGGCGGCTGG
>NZ_KV800014.1:3965-4897 GCF_001810105.1 Neisseria sp. HMSC068C04 | reverse complement strand
TCATGCAATGATAATATGATATTAAATTTAATATATAAATAGAAAAAATGCCGTCTGAAACTTTTCAGATGGCATTTTTTTACTTATTAACCTTTATAACTCGCTTCTAATATCCTCTATTGCTTTCACTAAAACCTCAGAAAGCGAAGGATCAAAAGAAGAGTGGCCCGCTTGGACGATATTTGAACATACAGTCCCCAAAGGCGGCTGACAGGATAGGTCGGCATAAAGTTCGTAGTTGTTGGAGTTTCAACACACAGCACTGGCCAACACCGCTGTGCCTTTAAATTCGGCTTCGTTGTTTCAACACACAGCCGCCCGAAGGCGGCTGGCCGCCTGCCGGTCAACCCTCTTATCCCTAGCTCGGTTTCAACACACAGCCGCCCGAAGGCGGCTGGCTGTGCGGCTTCATGTTCATTTGCCGACTGACCCGTTTCAACACACAGCCGCCCGAAGGCGGCTGGAGGAGGCTAAATAATGGCGATGTACGACGATTACATGTTTCAACACACAGCCGCCCGAAGGCGGCTGGTTGACGGCCTGATTTGCGCATTAGAAGGATACTTTGTTTCAACACACAGCCGCCCGAAGGCGGCTGGTATGACCTTACTGTATGGAAAGGAGGTGAATGATGTTTCAACACACAGCCGCCCGAAGGCGGCTGGGACCAGGCATATCCGATGCTGGAGGCCATTAAGGCAGTTTCAACACACAGCCGCCCGAAGGCGGCTGGGCTTGGGCGCATCCGTCGGTGTTGGAGCGGCGCAAGGTTTCAACACACAGCCGCCCGAAGGCGGCTGGTTCTTCAATTTTGAAAGGATGCGATTCGTTGGAAAGTTTCAACACACAGCCGCCTGAAGGCGGCTGGCTATCGGCTGGCTCATTGCCCTGCTCGCAAACTGGTTTCAACACACAGCCGCCTGAAGGCGGCT
>NZ_KV800014.1:3371-3865 GCF_001810105.1 Neisseria sp. HMSC068C04 | reverse complement strand
TTCAACACACAGCCGCCTGAAGGCGGCTGGTCCGTGCCGAGTAGCTCTTTGAGTGCCGATTTCGGTTTCAACACACAGCCGCCTGAAGGCGGCTGGGCCGTGACTGGGAAGAAGTCCGACATAATCATCGGTTTCAACACACAGCCGCCTGAAGGCGGCTGGGCCGCCAATGCGCCGAGTGAAACGGCCAACACCAGGTTTCAACACACAGCCGCCTGAAGGCGGCTGGAGCCAGCAGTTTGCCAATAGGGCGGATCAGCGTAGTTTCAACACACAGCCGCCTGAAGGCGGCTGGGAACGACTTTTCCATCAACGGTAGAGTTATCTGGTTTCAACACACAGCCGCCTGAAGGCGGCTGGCCATGCCGTAATCATCAATCAATTCCAATTCTATAGTTTCAACACACAGCCGCCTGAAGGCGGCTGGCTTCAACGGCTCCGGCGGTGGTGGCAGCTTGTCTAAGTTTCAACACACAGCCGCCTGAAGGCGGCTG
>NZ_KV800014.1:3038-3271 GCF_001810105.1 Neisseria sp. HMSC068C04 | reverse complement strand
GTTTCAACACACAGCCGCCTGAAGGCGGCTGGGTGAGTACAAAGACCACCGCATCGGTTAGGGAGCGTTTCAACACACAGCCGCCTGAAGGCGGCTGGCCTTTGAGCGTCATATTAAATCTGATTTAGAGCATCGCGTTTCAACACACAGCCGCCTGAAGGCGGCTGGCTCGGCATCATTACCAAACTGAGAGGCAACACGCGTTTCAACACACAGCCGCCTGAAGGCGGCTG
>NZ_KV800014.1:2505-2938 GCF_001810105.1 Neisseria sp. HMSC068C04 | reverse complement strand
TTTCAACACACAGCCGCCTGAAGGCGGCTGGGGCCGTCATTTCAGACGGCCTGCATTATTACTCTTGTTTCAACACACAGCCGCCTGAAGGCGGCTGGTATCAGATGGGTGCGCGGATGGGACTTAGCGTCCACTGCGTTTCAACACACAGCCGCCTGAAGGCGGCTGGGATGGAATACAAGCGAAAGGCCGTCTGAAATGCTGTTTCAACACACAGCCGCCTGAAGGCGGCTGGGAACGTCGCGGCAGTTTTGACAGCTTCTTGTATGTTTCAACACACAGCCGCCTGAAGGCGGCTGGCAAGGTTTGGGCAACCGCCAACGCTTTCACGTCCGCGTTTCAACACACAGCCGCCTGAAGGCGGCTGGCAAGGTGGAACGAGCGGTTCGGGCGGTCAAGGTGGTTTCAACACACAGCCGCCTGAAGGCGGCTG
>NZ_KV800014.1:2114-2405 GCF_001810105.1 Neisseria sp. HMSC068C04 | reverse complement strand
AGCCGCCTTCAGGCGGCTGTGTGTTGAAACATTGGGTTTGTGTTCGCGTGCGTGTAATTGGCAACCAGCCGCCTTCAGGCGGCTGTGTGTTGAAACATTGCGTTCGAGCCGATGATGGTCAACTCTTCGCCAGCCGCCTTCAGGCGGCTGTGTGTTGAAACCAGGTTCTCCATTGCCGCCGCGCCGATTGCGGTTCCAGCCGCCTTCAGGCGGCTGTGTGTTGAAACAATGCCGCGCCCCACGCCGTCAGCATGGCAGGCCCAGCCGCCTTCAGGCGGCTGTGTGTTGAAA
>NZ_KV800014.1:1715-2014 GCF_001810105.1 Neisseria sp. HMSC068C04 | reverse complement strand
GTTTCAACACACAGCCGCCTGAAGGCGGCTGGGTTCCCGTGAATCGTCCAAATACGTCCGCGTCTATGTTTCAACACACAGCCGCCTGAAGGCGGCTGGGAGTGCTTACCGTATCAAAACAGGCAAACGGCAGTGGTTTCAACACACAGCCGCCTGAAGGCGGCTGGGTCTAAAGGAAGAATACAATTCCGCCCCATGAATTGTTTCAACACACAGCCGCCTGAAGGCGGCTGGAAAATCTTTTATTGTGCGCATCTTCAAAGATGATGTTTCAACACACAGCCGCCTGAAGGCGGCTG
>NZ_KV800014.1:1385-1615 GCF_001810105.1 Neisseria sp. HMSC068C04 | reverse complement strand
TTCAACACACAGCCGCCTGAAGGCGGCTGGATATGCAGGCGGTAACGACAACAGGGCAAGAGACGTTTCAACACACAGCCGCCTGAAGGCGGCTGGGCACATCAGCAAACATTGCGGCGCGCGCATGAGGTTTCAACACACAGCCGCCTGAAGGCGGCTGGTTTCAACGCACTTCTGCGAGGCGAATATGAGAATTAGGTTTCAACACACAGCCGCCTGAAGGCGGCTGG
>NZ_KV800014.1:1057-1285 GCF_001810105.1 Neisseria sp. HMSC068C04 | reverse complement strand
TTTCAACACACAGCCGCCTGAAGGCGGCTGGCGGGTGTCCCGGAATCGTCAGCGAGCCATGCGCGGTTTCAACACACAGCCGCCTGAAGGCGGCTGGCACGGCAACAGGGTCAACAATATGCGCGCCAAAGTTTCAACACACAGCCGCCTGAAGGCGGCTGGGATTTCCCCCATCTCTCGATGTCTTGCTATCGGCGTTTCAACACACAGCCGCCTGAAGGCGGCTGG
>NZ_KV800014.1:733-957 GCF_001810105.1 Neisseria sp. HMSC068C04 | reverse complement strand
TTCAACACACAGCCGCCTGAAGGCGGCTGGTCCGATACTCAACCTTAGCCAGACGCACTTCTTGTTTCAACACACAGCCGCCTGAAGGCGGCTGGTGCGAAATAGGGTCTTTTTTATTCAAAACAGGCTGTTTCAACACACAGCCGCCTGAAGGCGGCTGGTGAAATGATGGCAGGCTTGACCGCCGCTACATTGTTTCAACACACAGCCGCCTGAAGGCGGCT
>NZ_KV800014.1:335-633 GCF_001810105.1 Neisseria sp. HMSC068C04 | reverse complement strand
GTTTCAACACACAGCCGCCTGAAGGCGGCTGGCAGAATAATATCAACCCCTGAATGTCGGTGTACGTGTTTCAACACACAGCCGCCTGAAGGCGGCTGGGGTTAGCCAGTCTCATCGAATGTTTAAACAAGCTGTTTCAACACACAGCCGCCTGAAGGCGGCTGGAACACTTTATTTAAATCCTACTACTTGGGATTTGGTTTCAACACACAGCCGCCTGAAGGCGGCTGGATTTATCGAACTAAGTAGCAACAAGTACGAAAACGTTTCAACACACAGCCGCCTGAAGGCGGCTGGT
>NZ_KV800014.1:0-235 GCF_001810105.1 Neisseria sp. HMSC068C04 | reverse complement strand
GTTTCAACACACAGCCGCCTGAAGGCGGCTGGAGATTCCGCCTGCTATTGCTGTTCCGCTGTTGGATGTTTCAACACACAGCCGCCTGAAGGCGGCTGGACGGCAGGGGCTTGATATGGATTTACTACTTTTTGGTTTCAACACACAGCCGCCTGAAGGCGGCTGGCTGCCATAGGTAGGACACATACGCCGTGTTCCATGTTGTTTCAACACACAGCCGCCTGAAGGCGGCTGG
>NZ_KV800013.1:448-681 GCF_001810105.1 Neisseria sp. HMSC068C04 | reverse complement strand
AACAACCGACGAAGCCCAAGTTCAGACGACCCTGTTGAACGAAGCCGTCCTCTGCCGCCAAACCGTCGCCAACGGCAGCGGCAACGTCGTCTCCATGGCGCCGATGAAAGTGTTCCAAACCGATACCGCCTTCCCCGAAGCACCCGACGGCTGGCTGGTACTTTCCATGGAACACAGCGGCAGCCGCGATACCGCCTATAGCCATACCTTTACCGCCATCCCCGCCCAACTCG
>NZ_KV800013.1:0-348 GCF_001810105.1 Neisseria sp. HMSC068C04 | reverse complement strand
AGAACTGCACCTACGCCTATATCGACGATATGGGCCGCTACCGCGTCAAGTTACCGTTTGACCTGGACGAATGGAGTCCGGGCGGGGAAAGCCGTCCCGTCCGACTGGCCAAACCCTATGCCGGTCCCGAATACGGCATCCACTTCCCCCTACACGAAGGCACCGAAGTGATGCTGTCCTTCGTCCAGGGTAATCCCGACCGTCCGTATATCTCCGGCGTCATGCACGACAGCGCCCATACCGACCATATCCCTGCCGATTGGAATACCCGCAACGTCATCCGTACCTGGGCGAACAACAAACTGAGGATGGAAGACCTGCAGGGACAGGAACACATCAAACTCGCCA
>NZ_KV800012.1:0-624 GCF_001810105.1 Neisseria sp. HMSC068C04 | reverse complement strand
GCAGAATCCTGCAGCAAATCCACAACCGCAGCCGGCGCGAATACGGCTACGATGCCGCCGGGCAACTGACCCATATTCAAAGCAGAGGAGGGCAAACCCAATACCGCTACGATCCCATCGGCAGACTGATCGCCGCCGTTACGCCCGACTTTAGCGAAACCTTTGCCTTCGACCCCGCCGGCAACCGTCTCGACCTAAGCGGCAACAAACAAGCTCAGGCAGGCCAAGCAAACAGCCAAGAAAAACCGTCCCTGAACAAAGTCTGGGGTAATCTGCTTAAAGAGTACGCAGGCGAACACTACGACTACGACCAACGCGGCAACCTGATCCGCAAAACCCGCAACGGCGAAACCACAGACTACCATTGGAATGGTTACAACCAACTCATTAAAATAGAAAACCGCAACGGCAGTACCGAATACCGTTACGACCCCTTAGGCAGGCGTACCGCCAAAATCCGCAACGGAGAAACCACCGTCTACCACTGGCAGGAAGACACCCTTGCCATCGAAAGCACAAACGGACAAAATACCCATTACCTGTTCGAACCCGGTACGTTCGAACCGCTGGCGCAATTTCAGACGGCCTCGCCGATAGGCATAGAAAGGGAAGACAAACCCGCCG
>NZ_KV800011.1:2274-39368 GCF_001810105.1 Neisseria sp. HMSC068C04 | reverse complement strand
AAAAAGGAATTTTGCAAAGGTCTCAGGCCGTCTGTTGTTCAGACGGCCTTTGTGTTTCAGTTGAAAGCTTAATTGCTCAAGACATCAACGCCTTTAGGAGGAGTGAATTTGAACATACCGCTGGAAAGGTTGGGCTTGGTGTTCAAACCGCTGAAGCTGATGCTGGTTTGGTTGCCGAAGCTGTCTTTCAGCTGCATGGCGGCGAGGTTGTCGCCTTTGAAGCCGATGCGGATGTATTGATAACCGGCATTGTTTTTCTTAGGCGTAGCCAAAACGTAGTCGATGCCGTTGGCAGAACCGTCTTCTTTCAGCGTGTAGCTGCTGTCCAATGCCGTTTTGTTGGAGAGGATGGCGGCAGGGCTGTCGCCGATGGTTTGGTCTTGTGAGGATTTGGTTACTTGCGCCAAATCTACGTCATAGAGCCAAATGGTTTTGCCGTCGCCGACGATGGTTTGTTTGTAGGGTTTGGTGTATTCCCATTTGAACAAGCCTGGGCGCAGGATTTTGAATGTACCGTGTGTGGTTTGGGTTTTCTTTTTGCTGTGAACGGTTTGGCTGAAGTTGCCGCTGATACCGTCAGCGTCATTATTGAATTTTTTCAGGGCATCCACTGCGCCGGCTTGTGCAAAGCCGATGGCTGAAGAAAGCAGCGCGGCAGCGGTCAGGGTGAACAGTCGGGTAGTTTTCATGTTTTGGTTCCTTGTTCGGAGAGATGGGTTCAGTATAGACGTTATGGTGTAACAGGCAAGGGGCTGAATGGAGGGTTTAATTTGTGTAAATATGAAAAATCCAATCAAGTGACTGAAATAATTTCATTTCTTCAGACGGCCTGCATTTAGTTTTGACGTTTTTTTAATGAAGCACACAATGGTTTGGTGTGGTATTTAATGTCATTTTACGGAAAGCGTGAAATTATAGTCTTTCTGTTTGCTTTTTAAAACGGTTATAATATTTATCTTTTTAAAACAATGGTTTTGTATGTATCTGAATCCTTATCCTTTATTGGAACAGGCTTTGCTGTCGGACAATCCGGATGAAAAGGGAAGATTGACGCAGGCCTTGTTTGCGCAGTTGGGCGAGGCGGAAGGTTTGACGGTTGATGAGTCGAAACCTGTGGATTGCCGTTTTGCCGGACATCCGTTGCGTCCGCGTTTGGTTGCGCCATCAGAAGTAACGCCGCGCAAGATGAATACGGTCGAAGGCTATGCGGCGATGCTGCATGCGATTACGCACATTGAATTTAATGCGATTAATCTGGCTTTGGATGCAGCGTATCGTTTTCGCAATATGCCGTTTCAGTTTGTACGCGATTGGGTAAGGGTGGCGAAAGAAGAAGTGTTTCACTTCGGCTTGATGCGTGGCCGTCTGAACAGCTTGGGCTACGATTACGGCGATTTTGAAGCGCACGGGCATTTGTGGGATATGGCGTATAAAACCGCTTACGATCCCTTGTTGCGCATGGCTTTGGTGCCGCGGGTGTTGGAAGCGCGCGGTTTGGATGTCACGCCGGGTATTCGTGCAAAAGTGGCGCAACGTGGTGATGTAGAAACCTGCGATGTGTTAGATATTATTTATCGCGATGAAGTGGGGCATGTCGCCATCGGCAATCATTGGTATCAGCATCTTTGCCGTGAGCGCGGTTTGGAACCGGTTGCCTTGTTCCGTAGCCTGATTGCGCGTTACGATATGTTTATCTTCCGCGGCTACGTCAATATCGAAGCACGGGAACGTGCAGGATTCAGCCGTTTCGAGCTGGATATGTTGGAAGATTTTGAGAAAAGTTTGAAACAGGATAAAAAGGCCGTCTGAAACGGTAAAATCATCATGGCACATCATCACGATCATTCGCACGCGCATACCGCCAATAAGCAGGTATTGCGCATTTCATTTTTCGTCATTGCCGGATTTATGCTGGTTGAGGCGGTCGGCGGCTGGCTGACCAACTCTTTGGCCCTGCTTTCCGATGCGGGGCATATGTTCAGCGATGCGTTTTCGCTGGGCGTGGCATTGTGGGCATTCAAACTTGGCGAGAAACAGACCACGCTGCAAAAGACATTTGGCTATAAGCGTTTTGAAATTTTGACGGCGATGTTTAACGGATTGTCGCTGGTGTTGATTGCGGCAATGATTTTTTATGAAGCAGTCAAACGATTGTTTTATCCGCCGGAAATTTTGACGGGCGGCATGTTGGTGGTCAGTATCATCGGTTTGCTGGTCAACATCGGTGTCGCCGTTTATATGTTGAAAAATGGCGATACTGAAGAAAACGTCAATATGCGCGGCGCGTATCTGCATGTAATCAGCGATTTGTTCGGCTCGATAGGGGCGATTGTCGCAGCGGTATTGATGATGGCGTATGGCTGGCAATGGGCGGATACGGTTGCCAGCGTATTGGTGGCGGCTTTGGTAGGGCGCAGCGGCTGGAAGCTGTTTAAACAGACTTTGCACATTTTGATGGAAGGTGCGCCGGAAAACATCCATACCGATGAGTTGCTCAGCGTTATCCGCAATACGGAGGGCGTAAAATCTGTTCACGACTTGCATGTTTAGACGATTACCAGCAATATCCACGTTTTGTCCTGCCATATTGTTGTCGATGGCAACATGACGGTTGCAGAGTCTGAACAAATTGCCTATCGCATCGAACATGAATTGGCGCATCACAACATCGGGCATTGTACGATTCAGATTGAAAGCGAACAGCATCCGCATAAAGATGAAGTTTTGTGTTCTCAGGAAATACACGAACATCATCACCATTAACCATATTCAGGCCGTCTGAAACTTGTTGGATTGTTCAGACGGCCTTCTAAAATCATCAAAGGAACACTTATGATCCAAGCCGTATTATTCGACCTTGACGGCACGCTTGCCGATACAGCACTTGATTTGGGTGGCGCGCTCAACACGGTATTGCGCCGACACGGTTTGCCTGAAAAAAGCATGGATGAAATCCGTCCGCAGGCCAGCCATGGTGCAAGCGGTTTGCTCAAACTTGGTGCAGGCATTACTACGCCCGACCATCCGGACTATATGCAATGGCGCAAAGAGTTTTTGGACGAATACAGCCGCTGCTATGCTGACCAAACCATCTTGTTCGACGGCGTAAACGAAATGCTGGAAGCCTTAGTTCAACGCGGTATCCAATGGGGCATTATCACCAACAAGCCTATGCGCTTTACCGATGTCCTCGTGCCTAAGCTCGGGTTTACCGTGCCTCCTGCCGTGATTGTTAGTGGCGATACTTGCGATGAACCCAAGCCCAGCGTGAAGCCTATGTTTTATGCGTGTGAACAGATTGGTGTTGAGGCTGAGCGATGTTTTTATGTCGGCGATGCAGAGCGCGATATGCAGGCAGGAAAAAATGCAGGCATGACGACCGTGCTTGCCGATTGGGGCTATATTTCTGCCGAAGACCAAACCGAAAACTGGCTTGCCGATTTCCGTATTGCCACGCCTTTGGATTTGTTGGCAATCTTGCGTTAAAACCCTGTAATAATTCGTTTTCAGACGGCCTGAAACGGCGTAAAATCGCACTAAGTTTGTATTTTTTCAACCGTTTTACTACTTGTAAAGAGAAAAATCATGTTCTTCAAGCATATCGAAGCTGCTCCTGCTGATCCGATTTTAGGTTTGGGCGAGGCGTTTAAAGCCGAAACCCGTCCGGAGAAAGTTAACCTCGGTATCGGCGTGTACAAAGACGCATCCGGCGCGACGCCTATTGTCAAAGCCGTCAAAGAGGCTGAAAAACGCCTGTTGGAAAGCGAAACAACCAAAAACTACCTGACCATTGACGGCGTTGCCGACTACAACGAGCAAACCCAAATTCTGCTGTTTGGCAAAGACCACGAAATCATTGCCAGCCGTCGTGCCAAAACAGCGCAAAGCCTTGGCGGTACAGGCGCATTGCGTATTGCCGCCGAGTTTGCCAAACGTCAGTTGAACGCGCAAACCATCTGGATTTCCAATCCGACTTGGCCAAACCACAACGCCATCGCCAAAGCGGTCGGCATCCAAGATAAACCTTATCGCTACTATGATGCCGCCAAACACGGTTTGGATTGGGACGGCATGATTGAAGACTTGAGCCAAGCGCAAAAAGGCGACATCGTCCTGCTGCACGGCTGCTGCCACAACCCTACCGGCATCGACCCTACGCCCGAACAATGGGAAACTTTGGCAAAACTTTCTGCCGAAAAAGGCTGGTTGCCACTGTTTGACTTTGCCTACCAAGGCTTTGGCAATGGTTTGGAAGAAGATGCCTACGGCTTGCGCGTGTTCTTGAAACACAATACAGAATTGCTGATTGCCAGCTCTTATTCCAAAAACTTCGGTATGTACAACGAGCGCGTCGGCGCGTTCACTTTGGTGGCCGAAGATGAAGAAACAGCAGCCCGCGCCCACAGCCAAGTCAAAACCATCATCCGTACCTTGTATTCCAACCCGGCTTCACACGGTGCGAACACCATTGCGTTGGTGTTGAAAAATGATGATTTGAAAGCACAATGGATTGCCGAACTCGATGAAATGCGCGGCCGCATCAAAGCCATGCGCCAAAAATTTGTCGAGTTGCTCAAGGCTAAAGGTGCAACACAAGACTTTGATTTCATTATTGAACAAAACGGTATGTTCTCTTTCAGCGGCTTGACTCCCGAACAAGTTGATCGTTTGAAAAACGAGTTTGCCATTTATGCCGTCCGCTCCGGCCGCATTAATGTTGCAGGCATTACCGATGACAACATCGACTACCTGTGCGAAAGCATTGTGAAAGTCTTGTAATTGTCGAATTAAAGGCAAAGGCCGTCTGAATGATTCAGACGGCCTTTATTTTTAGTTGTGGTGGCTTATCCGGCAACTGCGTTCATTCCCCAATAAATCATGGCATAGCGCAGCAGTTTGCCTGTAATCAGAATAATGGCGCAATGCAAAGCATTGAGCCTGAGCCAGCCTGCGGCAAGGGGGAGGGCATCGCCGATAATCGGCAGCCATGCGAACAACAGCGGCCAAATCCCCCATCTTTGTATACGCGCCAATACTTTTTCAGACGGCCTTTTCTTGGCCGGAAACATTCTGCCCATGTAATACGAAACCATACTGCCCAAGCCATTCGCCAAACCGGCACACAAACATGCGCCGAGGGCATGTTGCGGATATTGGTACACAAATGCGGCGTATGCCGCCTCGGATGTACCCGGAAGTAGTGTAGCCGAAGTGAAGGCAGAAGCAATCAGGGCAAGGTAAGCGTAAAGAAGGGGCATGTTTTGAGTTGCATCAAGTAATATTGTAAAAAAGAAATAACAGGTTTAATAAGAGGATTATGCCTTTATTTTTCAATATATCAAAAGATAAATCCAATATTATTGAATTTTTTAAAATTAAACGTCTAAAGATTAATGTAGTCGGCTGTTAGAAAATAGTTTTCAAAGTGACGGATTATCAGTATGATACGGACGCTGTTAATGAGTGTTAAGTTTAATGAACTGCTTTCAGCTCATTTTTGGCGAGTCTTAACAAAACGAAAGGCAAATTATGTCTGCGCATTCACAACAAAATCATACTCCTGCGCTGGTCGTCTTGACCACACTCTTCTTCATGATGGGTTTTATTACCTGCATGAACGATATTTTGATTCCGCATCTGAAAGATATTTTCACGCTAACCAATTTTCAGGCGATGCTGATTCAGTTCTGCTTCTTTACCGCCTATGCCATCATGTCGATTCCGATGGGTTTTCTCGTTGGTAAAATCGGCTATAAAAGCGGCGTCATCGGCGGCTTCTTGCTGACCGCCGTCGGATGCTTGTTGTTTTATCCTGCCGCAGACAGCCAATCTTACCCGACTTTCTTGGGCGCGCTCTTCATTCTTGCTTCGGGCGTAACCCTGTTGCAGGTTTCGGGTAATCCGTATGTGACCCTGCTGGCGAAACCTGGTAAAGAATCTGCAACGCTGACTTTGGTACAGGCATTCAATTCATTGGGAACGACTATTGCTCCGAAAATCGGTGCATTTCTCATTTTTACAGATGCAGCTCAGAAAGCTAGCAAAGCCGAGCAAATTGCTTCTGTCCAAATCCCTTATTTGGGTTTGGCGGGATTGTTGATCCTCCTAGCCGTCTTTGTGAAAATGATCCGCCTGCCCGATGCACGTAAAATTGCCGTTGAGGAAAGCGAACACAACCACGACGACAAACACAGCGTGTGGCAATACAAACATCTTGTTTTCGGTGTGGTTGGCATTTTCTGCTACGTTGGCGCGGAAGTATCCATCGGCTCTTTCATGGTCAATATTTTGGGCTTCCTGAAAGGATTGAGTCATGCCGAAGGTGCAGATATGCTGACGTACTACTGGGGTGGTGCAATGTTCGGACGCTTCCTTGGTTCGGTAGTGATGACTCGAGTCGCGCCAAACCGCTACCTTGCCTTTAATGCCTCAGTTGCTACTGCTTTGCTCGTCATTGCCATCATGGTTGGTAAAGGTAATGCCGACGTCGCCATGTGGGCGTTGATTGCCATAGGTTTTTTCAACTCCATCATGTTCCCGACCATCTTTTCGCTGGCAACCAAAAATCTTGGTAAATTCACCAATTCTGCTTCAGGTATTCTTTGTACTGCCATCGTTGGTGGCGCGCTGATTCCTTTATTGCAAGGTAAGATTGCTGATGATTTCGGTATGATGATTTCTTATGTTGCACCTGCCGTGTGCTACCTCTACATCGTCTTCTTTGCCCTCAAAGGTTATAAAGCCGACGAGTAAGCATGGTTTGAACAGAAGGCCGTCTGAAAACTTGGAAATCAGGTTTTCAGACGGCCTTTTGACTTTGTGGCATAATGATTTAAATGACAGGAGGAAAAAATGGCCAAAATCATTTTGCTGCATGGCTTGCACATGCATTCATGGGTAATGAGACCGCTGGCGTATTTGCTAGAACAAGAAGGTTTTGAAGTTGCTCTGTTCGATTATTGCAGTGTGTTGCACTCGATGAATCGGCATGTTGAGGACTTGGCGCGATGGATTGATGAGAACCATACTGATGAAACGCTGCACTTTGTCGGCCATAGTTTGGGCGGCTTGGTTTTACGTAATTTTGCGGCTGCATATCCGGATAAAGTCAGCGGCCGTATCGTTACCATGGGTACGCCGCACCAAGGCAGCCGTGCCGCGCAGCGTGTGTTCAATATGGGTTTGCAAAAGCCGGTATTGGGCGGTTCGTATAAAGGTGCATTGGATGGCAGTATGCCTGAATTGCCAAAGGGTGTTGAGTTGGGCAGTATTGCCGGCAATAAACCGTATGGGCTGGGCCGTGTTTTAGGTTTGCATGGCGAACATGATGGTACGGTTTTGGTCAGCGAAACGCATTGTCCGAATATGCGTGATCATGTCGTTTTGCCTGTCAGCCATAGCGGTATGCTGTTTAACCGTAAAACTGTCGAGCAAGTGGTGGCATTTTTGCATGATGGACGTTTTAAAAAGCAATAAAATTTCATTTATTTTAATTTAAAAGTATTTAATGTTAATAATTTAATATATTTTAAAGAAAGTGTCGCAGTTTTACTGAAGCTGTTTTTATAAAATAACAGGCAGGCCGTCTGAAAATCGGGTTTCAGACGGCCTGTTATGCTAAAATCTGTTAAATACTTATTAAAAAGGCAAAGAACAATGTTTGCTTTCAAATCCTTACTTAATATGCCGCGCTTTGAGGCCATCGCTGTGGCCTTGGCTTTGGTGGCGGCAATGGGTTACACGATTATTTCGCTTGAATGGCTGCCGCATATGTCGATTGTGACGGCGATTGTGGTCTTGCTGTTGTACGGTTTGATGCGTGGCTTGAAATATCAAGACATGCAAAACGGTATGATAGGCGCGGTCGGGCAGGGCATGGGTGCGATTTATCTGTTTTTCTTTATCGGCCTGATGGTCAGCGCGCTGATGATGAGCGGTGCGATTCCGACGCTGATGTATTACGGTTTTGGATTGATTTCGCCGACTTATTTTTATTTTTCGGCGTTTGCGCTTTGCTCAATCATCGGTATTTCCATCGGCAGTAGTTTGACGACTTGTGCGACTGTCGGCGTGGCATTTATGGGTATGGCGGCTGCGTTTCATGCCGATATGGCGATGACGGCAGGTGCGATTGTGTCGGGTGCGTTCTTTGGCGATAAAATGTCGCCACTTTCCGATACGACCGGTATTTCCGCTTCGATTGTCGGCATTGATTTGTTCGAACACATCAAAAACATGATGTACACCACTGTGCCTGCATGGTTGATCAGTGCGGCGTTGATGCTGTGGCTCTTGCCCAATGTTGCCGCGCATGACATGAACAGCGTCGAAGCTTTCCGCGCGCAATTGGAAGCAACCGGTTTGGTGCATGCCTATTCGCTGATTCCGTTTGCCTTGCTGGTTATCCTCGCCCTGATGCGCGTGAATGCCATTGTGGCCATGTTGTTTACCGTTATGGTGGCGCTGATTGTGACTTACTTCCACAGTACGCCTGATTTGAAACAGCTGGGCGCGTGGTTTTACAGCGGATACAAACTCGAAGGCGAAGCATTTAAAGACATTGCCCGTTTGATTTCTCGCGGCGGCTTGGAAAGCATGTTCTTTACGCAAACCATCGTGATACTCGGCATGAGTTTGGGCGGACTGTTGTTCAGCATCGGTGTGATTCCGTCTTTGCTGGAAGCCATTCGTGCGTTCCTGACCAATGCCGGACGCGCTACTTTCAGCGTCGCCATGACATCGGTCGGTGTCAACTTCCTGATTGGCGAGCAATATTTGAGTATCCTGCTTTCCGGCGAAACCTTTAAGCCGGTTTATGACAAGCTTGGTCTGCATTCGCGCAACCTTGCCCGTACGCTGGAAGATGCGGGTACGGTCATTAATCCGTTGGTGCCTTGGAGCGTCTGCGGCGTATTTATCAGCCATGCCTTGGGCGTGCCTGTTTGGGAATACCTGCCTTATGCCTTCTTCTGCTACTTGAGCTTGGCTCTGACGCTGGTGTTCGGCTGGACAGGGCTGACTTTGAGTAAGAAGTAAACCGCATTTAAAATAGCAATGCTTTTATCAAACAAGGCCGTCTGAAAACAATTTCAGACGGCCTTGTTTTACTTGAAGTAGCCGTATCAGCATGATTTCACTATAATTGCTGCGCCAATAAAAAAATAATCTAAACAATGAACAAAAAAATCCGCCAAGAAATTTTCGAGCGTTTCCGCGCTGCTAATCCTCATCCGACTACCGAGTTGAACTTTAGTTCACCGTTTGAGCTGCTTATCGCCGTTTTATTGTCCGCGCAGGCAACTGATGTCGGCGTAAACAAAGCGACTGCCAAACTCTTTCCCGTTGCCAATACGCCGCAAGCCATGTTGGATTTGGGGCTGGACGGCGTGATGGAGTACACCAAAACCATAGGCCTCTACAAAACCAAATCCAAGCACATCATGCAGACTTGCCGTATTTTGCTGGAGAAGTACAACGGTGAAGTACCTGCCGACCGAGAGGCTTTGGAATCTTTGCCCGGCGTTGGCCGTAAAACGGCCAATGTGGTGTTGAATACTGCATTCGGGCAACCTGTTATGGCAGTCGATACCCATATTTTCCGTGTCTCCAACCGTACTAAAATTGCTCCGGGCAAGGATGTGCGCGAAGTTGAAGACAAGCTGATGCGCTTTATTCCCAAAGAATTTTTGATGGATGCCCATCATTGGTTGATTTTGCACGGCCGCTATACATGTAAGGCTTTGAAACCGCAATGCAGCAAATGTTTGATTAACGATTTGTGCGAATATCCGGCAAAAATTTAAATAAAAAAACATAAAAAAAGGCCGTCTGAATTTCAGACGGCCTTTGATTTGGCTACGATTAGTCGGCAACTGCCATCAGGCTGGCGTTACCACCGGCAGCGGTAGTATTGATACTGCAAGAGATTTCTTCAAATACTTGCAGAATGTCCAGACCTTGTTCGGAAGGCAGGATGCGGATGAGCGCACCGTCGCGGCCGGCCAACTCTTGTTTGCGCTCGCTGCTTAAAGGCTCGATAGCGGCAACATGGCTGATGCCTGCGTTTTCAGGTTTGCTGTTGACTTGCAACAAACCGTCCAAATCGGCTGAGTAGGAAGCCAACGGGCTGTTAGGCTCAACAACGGTTTGGATGCCTGCGGCTGCCAGCTCGGTCAGGGCAGAGAAGGCTTGCAGCAGATTGCCGCCATGTACCCAAACACGTTTTGGAGAGCGCCAGCTCAATGAGTTGCGTTCGCCGGTCGGGCCGACCAATACGGTTTCGGCTTTGCGCAGAGTGCGAACTCGCGCGTGACCCAAAGCTGCGGCTGCAGTTTTCTTCTCTTCTGCATTAAACGGCAGTTTGTGAACCAGAGTTTCCAAACGTTTGAGCGCGTCTTCGTCTGCTTGGCCGATACGGCTGAGGGTTGGTGCAACCCATTCAGGAGTGCGAACCAAACGTTGCAGATAGAATGGACCGCCCGCTTTAGGACCGGTACCGGACAAGCCGTGACCGCCGAAAGGTTGTACGCCGACAACGGCACCGACGATGTTGCGGTTGACGTAGATATTACCGGCTTCGATGTGGTCGCGGATGTGTTCGACAGTACCTTCGATACGGCTGTGTACACCGCTGGTCAAAGCATAGCCTTTGGCGTTGATTTGGTCGATGAGTTGATCCAACTCGCTGGCGCGGTAGCGGACAACGTGCAAAACAGGACCGAACACTTCGCGTTGCAACTCGTTTAAGTTATTCAATTCAAACAGGATTGGACGAACAAAAGTAGAGTTGTTGCTATCAACGTCGGCAGCAGTTTTGATTTCGTGGTAAGCCTTCGCTACGCCTTTCATTCGATTGATGTGGGCCAACAGGTTTTGTTGGGCTTCAGCATCGATGACAGGGCCAATGTCTGTAGTCAGTTGGGTCGGTTTGCCGACAACCAATTCGTCCATTGCGCCTTTGATGATGTTGACCATTTTATCGGCAACATCTTCTTGAACGCACAAGATACGCAGAGCGGAACAACGTTGGCCTGCGCTGTCGAAGGCAGAGTTCAATACGTCGAGGCAGACTTGTTCCGGCAGGGCGGTAGAGTCCACGATCATCGCGTTTTGACCACCGGTCTCGGCAATCAGGACAGGGTTGTCGTCGCGTTTGGACAGTGCTTTGTTAATCAGGCGTGCTACTTCGGTAGAACCGGTGAAGATCACGCCGCCGATGCGGGTATCGCCGGTCAAGGCAGAGCCGACATCGCCTGCGCCGAGTACGAGTTGCAGTGCAGAAGTCGGAATACCGGCTTGATGCATCAGGGAAACGGCGTAAGTAGCAATCAGGCTGGTTTGTTCGGCAGGTTTGGCGATAACGGTGTTGCCGGCAGCCAATGCAGAAACCACTTCGCCGGTAAAGATGGCCAATGGGAAGTTCCATGGGCTGATCGCAACGATTGCGCCGACAGCTTTGGCATCTTTAGACAGGGTGTTTTCAGCTTCGTTGGCATAGTAGCGGCAGAAGTCAACGGCTTCGCGTACTTCGGCAACGGCGTTGTTCAAGGTTTTACCGGCTTCGCGGACGGCCAGCATCATCAATGCAGGCGTGTGTTGTTCCAAGAGATCGGCAAAACGGCGCAGGCAGTCGGCGCGTTCTGAAGCAGGTTTGGCGCTCCACTCAGGCAGGGCGGCAACGGCTGCACCAATTGCTTCTTGAGCCAATGCGGCATCGGCAAAGCTGACGGTACCGACAACATCGTTGTGGTCTGCAGGGTTACGGACAGGTTGTGCTTCACCTACGTTACGCGCTTCGCCATTGACGATGGAAGCGGCATGGAAGTCTTCGGAAGAAGCTTGGTTGAGTTTTTCTTGCAGGTTTTGCAATACGGTTTCGTTGCTGAAATCTACGCCTTGAGAGTTCAGACGGTCTTTGCCATACAAATTGCGCGGCAGAGGCAGTGCCGGATGCAGATGGATGCCTTGTTCGGCGATGGTGTCGAACGGGCTCTTAATCAGGTGGTCGATGCTGATGTTTTCGTCAACGATTTGGTTCACGAAAGAAGAGTTCGCACCGTTTTCCAACAGGCGGCGTACCAAGTAGGCAAGCAGGGTTTCGTGTGTGCCGACCGGGGCATACACGCGTACGCGGCGGCCTAAGTTTTGCGGGCCGACCACTTGGTCGTACAGGGTTTCGCCCATGCCGTGCAGACATTGGTGTTCAAAGTCTTTGCCTTTACCCATTTGGTAGATTGCGCCCAAAGTGTAGGCGTTGTGGGTGGCAAATTGTGGGAACACGGCATCTTGCGCATCCAAGAGTTTGCGTGCGCAGGCGAGGTAGGAGATGTCGGTGTGGACTTTACGGGTGTAAGTCGGGTAGCCGTCCATGCCGTCTACTTGAGCCCATTTCACTTCGCTGTCCCAGTATGCGCCTTTAACCAAACGGATCATCAGTTTTTGGTTGTTGCGGCGTGCCAGATCGATCAGATAGTCGATAACGAATGGGCAACGTTTTTGGTAGGCCTGAACAACGAAACCGATACCTTTGTAGCCTGCCAAGTCAGGGTCTGAAACCAAAGCTTCCATCAAGTCCAAAGACAATTCGAGACGGTTGGCTTCTTCGGCGTCGATGTTGATACCGATATCGTATTTTTTACCCAAAAGGAACAATTCTTTCAGGCGTGGCAACAGTTCGCTCATAACGCGTTCGTGTTGGGCGCGTGAATAGCGAGGGTGGATGGCGGAAAGTTTAACGGAAATACCGTTGCCTTCGTAAACGCCTTGGCCTGCGGCATCTTTACCGATGGCGTGAATGGCTTGAACGTAGTCGTTGTAGTAGCGGTTGGCATCTTCTTCGGTGTATGCGGCTTCACCCAACATATCGAAAGAGAAGCGGTAACCCATTTTCTCGCGCTCTTTACCGTTTTGCAGCGCTTCTTCAATGGTTTGGCCGGTTACGAACTGTTTGCCCAACAGGCGCATTGCGTAGTTCACACCTTGACGGATCAGAGGCGCGCCACCTTTGCTGATTATGCGGCTCAGTGCAGAGCCCATGTTTTTTTCAGAAGTGTTGGTGGTCAGTTTGCCTGTAATCAACAGACCCCATGCAGCCGCGTTAACGAAGAGGGAAGGGCTGTTGTTCAAGTGGCTTTTCCAGTTGCCTTCGGAGATTTTGTCGGCAATCAGGCGGTCGCGGGTTGCATTGTCCGGAATACGCAGCAGGGCCTCGGCCAGACACATCAGTGCAACACCTTCTTCACTGGAGAGAGAGAACTCGTGCATCAAGGCATCTACGCCGCTTGCTTTGGTGCGGCTGGAGCGGACTTGAGTAACCAAACGACGGGCAAGCTCGGAAGCGGCATTGCGCTCTTCGTCAGTCATCTGTGCACGTTGCAACATATCCTGAACAGCCTCGATTTCATCGCGGCGGTAGGCATCGGTTACAGCTTGACGCAGAGGAGTTTGTGTTGGAAAAGCGAAGTTAAACATTATTTATGTTCTCCAAAGGTTTTTTTCATGGTTTCAGACGGCCTGAATTAAGACTGCTAAAACAGGTATTCTGAAGGATAGTAATATCGTAATAAAATTATGATGCGGATACAAGATGCATCCGCATAAATTGCTGTTTTTTCTGATAAGGCTCAGATTATTTTGAAACAGTTTATTTCGTAAAGACGGCCTGCACGGAATCATGCAGGCCGTCTGAAAACGTCTTATTTAGAGGCGCGGTATTCTGCGTCTGCTTTTTCGAAACGTTCTTGCAATTCGCGTGACGGTTGTTTGTCGATCAGGGATACCAAAACAATCACGAGGGTACAAGCGATGAAGCCGGGAACGATTTCATATACGGTAGAGAAGCCTGTTTCTTGTGCGGCCAAAGCAGGTTTTTTGATCCACTCAGCCCAAACAACCACAGTCAGCGCACCAGCAATCATGCCGGAGAGTGCACCGTAGGCAGTAATGCGTTTCCACAAAACAGACAGGATAACAACCGGACCAAATGCAGCACCAAAGCCGGCCCATGCGTAAGCTACCAAGCCCAATACTTTGCTTTCAGGGTCAGAAGCAATCAGGATGGAAATCACGGCAATCGCCAATACCATTACGCGGCCAATCCATACCAATTCAGTTTGTTGGGCATTTTTACGCAGGAAGCCTTTATAGAAGTCTTCGGTAATCGCGCTGGAGCAAACCAACAATTGGCAAGACAGGGTGGACATTACGGCGGCAAGAATCGCGCTCAAGATGATACCGGCAATCCAAGGGTTGAAGAGCAGGGTAGCCAAAGCGATGAAGATACGTTCGTGGTTGCCGTTCATTTCTTCAACGTGGGCAGGGTTGGCACCGAAGTAAGCGATACCGAAGTAGCCGACAGCCACGGCACCGGCCATACACAGAATCATCCAAGTCATACCGATACGGCGTGCAGAAACCAGAGATTTAGCGCTTTCGGCAGCCATGAAACGGGCCAAAATGTGTGGTTGACCGAAATAGCCCAAGCCCCAAGCGGCGGTAGAGATAATGCCGATGAAAGTAGTACCGGCAAACAGGCTGCCGTATTCTTTACCAGTAGAAGCGGCAACTTGTTGGATGGCCGCGTTCATTTGATCCGCACCGCCCAAACCCAAGTACACCATTACAGGAGTCAATACCAATGCAAAAATCATCAAAGAAGCTTGCAGGGTATCGGTCCAGCTTACAGCCAAGAAACCGCCCAAGAAAGTGTAGGCGATGGTCGCGCCGGCACCCAGCCACATGGCTTGGGTGTAAGACATACCGTGGAACAGGCTTTGGAACAGGGTAGCACCGGCTACGATGCCTGAAGCACAGTAAATAGTGAAGAAGAACAAGATAATCAGTGCAGAAACCACTTTCATCAAGTGACCGCCGGCACCGAAACGGTGGAAGAAGTAATCAGGAAGCGTCAGCGCGTTGTTGGCGTATTCGGTATGTACGCGCAGACGGCCTGCAACCAAGAGCCAGTTGAGGTATGCACCCACAATCAGACCAATGGCGATCCAAGCTTCATTCAAACCGCTCAGGTAAATGGCACCTGGTAAGCCCATCAAAAGCCAACCTGACATATCGGAAGCACCGGCAGACATCGCGGTCACGAACGGACCCAAGCTGCGGCCGCCGAGAATGTAGTCGTCGAAGTTGCGTGTTGAAAAATAGGCGGCGAGGCCGATCAGTAATACGGCGACCAAATAGATCGCGAAAGTGATATACATGGGATTCATGTACTTATTCCTCATCTAACTTATAAATACGGGTTTTGAAATTGCAAGCAATTCGTACCCAAACTTTTTTCTAATAAAAATACAGCTTAAAAATCCTGTTTTTCACGAGAGAGTCAGGATAAATTATTTTCAAATACAATAAAATACGAAATTTTAATGCATTAAATTGTAAATAATTTAAACCAGCATACCGCAAAAAGTCGCTTTTGCAAAGCGAAGAACTCAGCCTTTATTCGAAATTGATGCCGCCTTTTGGCTAAGTCATTTAAAAACATAAAAATATATAAATTTTTACCGATGATGACGAAGGAAAGTGTGTGAAACTATCTTTCCTGATGTTTTTTGAGGATTAAAGAGAAAAAGTAATTAAACGACTTGGACTTTCAGACGGCCTTGTGCAGAAACCCCGTATCTGTGTCGGGCAGATACGGGGTTTTTAGAAAAAAAAGACTACATTAAATAGAAAAATCGTCTTTTAGTAAGTGTTTGTAAGCAAAGAGATAAGAGGCTGCGACAAAGGATGACCCGCCCAGGACGTTGCCTAAGAAAACGGGAATCATATTGTAGAAAAATTGACCCCAGCTGACATTTGCGCCCGCCCAAATACCGGCCGGAATGATGAACATATTGGCAACAAAGTGTTGGAAACCGATTAATACGAAGATCATAACAGGGAACCACATGGCTAAGATTCGTCCTGAAGTATGGCGTGCACCGAAGTAAAACCAGATGCCCATACACACCATCCAGTTACATGCGATGGCAGAAACGAATGCGCGGCCGAAGTCCATATTGACTTTAGCTTCGGCAATGGCAATGGTTTTCGCTGTGGCCGGCCCTTCGGCAAGGCCGACGTAGTGGCCGAGAAAATAGGCCATGGCAACGGCGCCTGCCAGATTGCCCAAGCTGACAATCAGCCAGTTGCGCACCAATTTGTGGGTGCTGACGCGGCCGGTCAATCTGCCCAAAGCCATAATCATCATATTGCCTGTTGCCAACTCGCCGCCGCCGATTAAGATACAAATCAGTGCAATCGGGAACACGGATGCGCCCAAAAGGGCGGCCAGGCCGTTCCATTCGGCTGGAATGCCGCTGATGACGCGCAGGCAGGCAAGATAGCCGAAGCCGACATAGCCGCCGCCTAAGAAACTCAAAATCACCAACATTTTGATGCTGAATTCAGATTTGGCGCAACTCTTGCCGATAGCGTCCTGCAAAATTTCATGAGGGAACAGGTCTCGTGTATCCATGAAGTTTCCTTAAGGTTAATATAAGAATAAAAATATCTTTCTTTATCATACGGATGGCGAGTTTGCCTGAGAATATGGCGGACAGGAAATAACGGCTGATTGTAAGGATAGAAGCGTAGGTTATATATTGGCAGCCGATGTGTGAAAGGCCGTCTGAAAGCAATACTTTCAGACGGCCTTTAGATGGGGGATGGGAATTACAAGCGCGTTACGCTTAAAACGCCTTTGATGTCGCCCAAGCTGGCTAATACGCGCGGCAGGTCGTTGACTTGGCGGACTTCAAGGGTAAAGCGCATGCTGGCTTCCAAATCGCGTGATTGGGTTTGCACCGCGGTAACGTTGAGTTTATGACGCGCCAGCGCATCCGAAACGTCGCGCAGTAAACCGGAGCGGTCTTGGGCGCGGATTTCAACATCGACGGCAAACACTTGTCCTTCCTGCAGGGCTGCCCAGCTTGCGTTCAACACTTTTTCCGGAGCCTGCTCGGCAAGATGGCGGAAAGAAGGGCAGGTATTGCGGTGGACGGAAATACCGCGGTCGCGCGTAACAAAACCCACAATATCGTCAGGAGGTGCCGGTTTGCAGCATTTGGCAAGCGTGGTCATCAGGCCGTCTTCGCCGTCAATCAAAATGCCGTTTTTGCCGCCTTTTTTGATTTTGGACTGCTTGACGATATTGGTTTCATCAATCGGTACAGGAGGCGGTTCATTCAGCGCGCCGCAGGCTTTGTGGATGGCGCGGTTAGAAACTTCGCCCTGACCGATGGCTGTATAGAGTTCGTCGGTTTTTTTGAAGCCAAGTTTTTCCGCCAATGCTTGCAGATTGGGTTTGGGGAAGATTTTTGACAGCTGTTTGTCTAACTGGGCGCGGCCTTCTTCGCGCACGGTATCCGCATTTTGCTGGCGGATGTAGGCACGGATTTTACTGATGGCGCGGTTGGATTTGACCCAGCCTTCGTAGAGCCAGTTGACGGAAGGATTTCCCTCTTTGGCAGTAATGATTTCAACGCGTTGTCCGTTTTCCAATGGCGTGGACAGCGGCACGATTTGTCCTTCGACTTTTGCGCCGCGACAACGGTCGCCTACGCTGCTGTGCAGGGCGTAGGCGAAGTCGATGGGGGTCGCGCCGGTGGGCAGGGAGAGGACTTTGCCGTGCGGGGTCAGGACGTAAATCGTGTCGTTGAAAAGCTCGGTTTTGAAGGCGGCGGCGAGGTCTTCTTTGCCGCTTTCCGCCATGTTTTCGCGCCAGTCCAAAAGTTGGCGCAACCAGGCGATTTTCTGCTCGTAGGCGGAATCGCCCTTGCCGCCCTCTTTGTAACGCCAGTGGGCGGCAACACCGAATTCGTTGAATTGGTGCATATCGAAGGTGCGGATTTGGACTTCCACGCCTTTGTCTTCCGGGCCGACGATGACGGTGTGCAAACTTTTATATCCGTTGCCTTTCGGGTTGGCGATATAGTCGTCGAACTCGCCCGGAATCGGCTGCCAGAGGCTGTGGACAATGCCCAACGTGGTGTAACACTCGGGAATGGTGTCCACCAAAATCCGTACTGCACGGATGTCGAACAAGCCGTCAAAAGTGAGTTTTTTCTTCACCATTTTTTTGTAAATGGAGTAGATGTGCTTCGGTCTTCCGGCAACTTCAAAATGAATATTGTATTTTTTCAGTTCCGTACGCAGGATGTTGAGGAAGTTTTCGATGTATTCGAGGCGCTCGGTGCGTTTTTCGTCCAAAAGCAGGGCGATTTCGCGGTATTTTTCCGGTTCTTGATGACGGAAGCCCAAATCTTCGAGCTGCCATTTGAGTTGCCACACGCCCAAGCGGTTGGCGAGCGGAGCAAAAATGTCGAGGGTTTCTTTGGCAACGGCGCGCTTTTCAGGATTGTCGGGAACGTTGCTTAAGAATTGGAGGGTGCGCGTACGCATGGCCAGTTTGATCAGGACGACGCGGATGTCGGTAACCATCGCCAACAGCATTTTGCGCATGGTTTCGGCCTGTTGGCCGCGTTCTTCCGGCGTGGCAAGGCTGTCCACGCGGGCGAATTGGGTCAGTTTCTGTACTTCGTCCACGCCTTTGACCAGCTCGCAAACGGTGCTGTTGCAGCGTTCGGTAACCAATTCGCGCCAAGTGGGAACGTATTTGCCGATATCGGACAAAATCGTAGCGGCCACGGCATCGGGCAAAAGGTCGAGTTCGCTGACGATTTGCATCGAGCCGAGGAAATGTTCCATCAATGGCTCGCCGTAAGTCGTTAGGGCATCGGCAGGGTAATGTTCTTTAGCTAAGTCAAAGGCCGTCTGAATCAGGTTTTTATCGGAATCGGGCAGCGCGGCAACATAGCCGTCGAACCAAGCGAGGAGGCCTTCCAGCGTTGCACTCGATGTTTGGGGCGTTTGGCGAATAGTGGTCATGGCGTGCGTTTTTTTCTTTTTGATAAAAACGTTGCTATTGTAACAGTTTATTGCCGACAGCCCTAGATTTGTATGCGAATGTGGCACTATGTTTCAGAACACCTTGTTTCAGACGGCCTTGGGTGTTATGGTTAACCGTTTTGAAATTTTAAGGAGTATTTCGATGAAACTGTACATTTACGACCATTGCCCGTTTTGTGTCCGTGCGCGGATGATTTTCGGCTTGCGCGATGTGGCGGTGGAAGAAGTTGTCTTGGCAAACGATGACGAAGCTACGCCGATTGGTATGATTGGTTCAAAACAAGTGCCGATTTTGCAAAAAGAAGACGGTTCGTTTATGGGCGAGAGTTTGGATATTGTCCGTTACATCGATCAAGGCCGTCTGAAAGAAGAAGTTCGTCCCGAGATTCAGGCTTGGTTGGACAAAGTGGGCGAATACAATAACAGATTGGTACAGCCGCGCATGGTTAAAATCGGCCTGCCTGAATTTGAGACCGATGAAGCGAAAAAATACTTTATCGACAAAAAAGAGAAAAGTATCGGCAATTTCGAGACTAATCTGAACAAAACGGCGCAATATCTGGAGCGTCTGCATCAAGACTTGGCCGAACTGGAAGCGCTGGTGTGCGAAGGCGAGGGCTTGGGTGGTGAAATCAGTTTGGAAGATATCCTGACTTTCCCTATTTTGCGCAACCTGACCGTTGTGCGCGGTATTCAATGGCCGCAAAAATTGATGGATTATTTGTTGGCGATGAGCGAGCGTTCCGGCGTGGCTTTGTATTTTGACCGCGCATTGTAATAAATGTTTGAAACATGAAAAAGGCCGTCTGAAAGTTTTTCAGACGGCCTTTTGGTTTAATAGGCAATCGTATCGGCAACCTGTGACAAACCGTTTTCCAACGATTCGAGCATGGCGGTATAGCCGTCGCCTTGTTGGGGTGTGACGGCGTTAAACGGTTTGCTGCGTCCGTCCGGCCATTGTGCATAACCACTGATGGTGGTCTGCCCCTGATAGCTACCTTGGAAGGCTTCGATATAGACTTTCAGGGTTTGGCTGCTTTGGCTGCGTGAAGCAGGCACAAAGGTACGATGCGGATTGAGGCGGTTGAGCTTGTTGCTGAGGTTGGCCGCCAACGCGCCATCGAGCGGTGCCGCCCAAAGGTGGTTTTTCGCCAGATTCACATGATAGGCATCGGTTTGGTAAACGAGGCCGCCGTTGGCAAGCGGTTCGGCAAGGTTGACTTTGACCGCGATTTCGTTGCCTTGTGCAGCAGGTCGGATGTACTGGCTGTCGGGCAGGACGAAATATTGTGTGCTTTGCGCAGTACCGCAGGCGGCAAGCGTCAGGGCGGCGGCAATCGGGAAGAGGCGCATTATCGGCTTCCTTTCGGGATAGGGTCTTTGCTGCTGCTGTTAAAAATCAGCGCGTTGGGTTTTTCTTTCAAAGTATTAATCACGGGTTGAACGTCTTTTAAGGTTTTGTCCAAACTTTGCAGCGTATTTTGTACGTCGCCGTAGATAGGCGATTGAGGCGATACGCCTTGCAGGGTTTGACGCAATTCTTTCAGGGTTTGGTTCAACTCGTTAGGGATGTTTTGTGTCTGCGGTTTGCCGACAAGTTTGTCGATGGAGCTTAGGGCGGCATTGGCAGATTTGAGTGTGGACTTGAGCTCGGCAAGCGAGCCGTTCAAGCCGGCAACGGTTTTATCCAATGGCAGGTTGTTGAACTTGTCTAACAAATCGGCCACTTTTGCCTGTAAATCGTCCAAACCGCCGCCTTGGGTTGCGATAACGGTATCGCCTGCATAAACGGTATGCGGTCGCAGCTTAGGCGAGGCGGAAGGCTGATCGTTCAACTCAATCATTTTGCTGCCGGTCAGCAGGTTGTTGCTGGAGATGGTGGCGGTCAGGCCTTTGTTTAAGGCCGTCTGAAATTGTTGTTTCCAATGCTCTTTGCTTTGTTCGTCGGCATTGATTTCCAAACGGGAAGGCTCGATGCGGATGCGCACGGGAATCCAACCGTTTTCAAACAAATGCAGGCTGTCGTTGCGGTCGAAATAGGGGACATCGGAAACCACACCGACATTCAGGCCTTTGTATTCGACAGGTGAACCGGCAGTCAGACCGCGGACGGATTGTTTGAAAAACGCGGTGTAGTACAGCGAGCGGTCGTCAGGCAGGTTGGCGACTTCGCTGCGGCTGTCGTAAAGCGTGAAGCTGTCTTCGCTTTTAACGTTTTTGCTGTCGCTTGTTTTGGGCGAGTCAAAGGAAATCGCGCCGGACAGCAGGGCAGGCAGAGGGGCAGAGTTGAGTTTGACGCCGCTGCCTGTGGTTTCGATATTGATGCCGCTTTCCAGCCAGAAACGGCTGGCGGAATTAATCAGTTTGTCGTTAGGGCTTTGGATGAAGATAGTGTAATGCACGCTTTGGTCGGACGGGTCGAAATGCGCGCTTTCTACTTGGCCGACCATAAAGTTTTCATACAAAACAGGGCTGCTGACATTGAGGATGCGGTCGTTTTTACCGATCAAATTCAGGCGCAGGCCGCTTTGACCGATGGCGGCAATCGGTGGAATGTCTTGGACGACAAATATGTCTTTGGTTTCTTGGCTTTTACCCGGTGTAAATGCAATATATGAGCCGGAAAGCAAGGTTCCCAAGCCGGTAACGCCGCTTTGGTCGATACGCGGTTTGACTACCCAAAATTGGGTATCGCTGCGGATAAGGTCTTTGGCATCGGCGCTGAGCTGGGCAGTGACTTCCACGCCTTTTTGGTCGTCGCGCAATTTGATGCGGGTAACGCGTCCGACATCGACATTCAACACTTTAATAACGGTGTTGTTGACCTCGATGCCTTCGGCACTGTCCATCAACAGTGTAACGACAGGGCCGCGGTTGCGGATATCTTTAACCAAAAGCCAGCCGCCGGCAATCAGCGCAATCAGCGGAATCAGCCACACGATAGACGTGAAGACATTGGTTTTTTTGACACGCGCTGGGGCGTGATAATTGGGTGAAGAATCGTGTTTTTTCATTGTGTTAAGGTCTGGTCAGAATCAAGGCCGTCTGAAAGCTGCTGTTGCTTGTCCCAAATCAGACGGGGATCGAAATAATAGGCCGAAAGCATGGTCAAAATAACGACCAGGCAGAAGTAAATCGCCGCACCACCCGGCACGACGCGCGCCATATTGGTGTGGAACGAACTCATCAAAAGAATAATCACAAAAATATCAATCATCGACCAGCGGCCGATGGATTCGGTAATCCGATACAAAACCGACATCTTGTCCGCGCTCATCACAGGTTTGAAGTATGCGGAATAAATCAAAACCGCCATCGCAATAATCTTCAAAACCGGCAACATAATACTGGCACTAAAGATAATCATGGCAATCAAGCGGTCTCCATCGTTCCACATATAAACAATGCCGTTGAAAATCGTATTGATCTCCAAAGTCGTCGGGTTGGACGAAATCATAATCGGCAGGATGTTGGCAGGGAAATACAGGATAAACGCCGCGACTAAAAACGCCAGAGAAATGCTCAGGCTTTTCGGGCGGCGACGGTATAAGTCCGCACCGCATACGCCGCAAGGTTGCTCGTCTTTATCGCGGAAATACAGGCAACGGCTGCAACAGATTTTGTCTTCAGTGGCCGTCTGAACCGCATGGCCGCCGGTTAAACGGTGAATCTTATAATAAACCCAATGCTGCGGAATTGATACCGAAGTCCGAATCAGCATGACCGACAACGGAAACATCAGATAAAACGCCGAGCCGAACTCTACTGTGGCAACGGACGAGAGCTTGATATACGCCACCAAAGTGGAAATAAAAAACACATCCACCATAATCCAATGACGCAGCCGCACCAATACACGCGTTGCAAAGCGCAGCGCAGGGTAGGCCTTTTCGCGTATCAAAGCCGTATAAACATAAAGACAGAGCAGCAAAAACAGTAAAGGCGCGCCGAAGGTGAGGATAAACATCACTTCCGCCAGAAAACCGTAATCCAGCGAAATCAAAAGCCGCATCATTTGCGGCAGCGACAAAATCGATGTCACGCCGAACAAATCGACGCGGATATACACCATATTGTACGCGAACGCCATCAGAATCAAGGTTGTCAGCGCATAAGCAATCGGCGCGATATACGGATTGTTTTCCACCTCCACAATTTCATGGTTGCACACCGGACAATGCGCTTCCTGCCCCTGACGCAGGCGCGGAATATCCATACGGCAGCCGCAATCCGGGCATTCCACCGTATGTGCAGGCAGCGTCGCATCAGGAAGATAAGACTTGTAACGCCACCAGCGATGGTAGGCAGGAATCCGTTTCATGGTTCGGCAGGGGATAAAGAAGGTGCAAGAGTGTCACATTATAAAGGAAAACAGAAGGATAGCCCAAATTTAGGTTGATATTGGATTGAATGGCAGCTGCTTAATAAGGTTTGGGCCGTCTGAAAAGTTTGAAAAGACTTTGGAAGATTATTGCTATGGGCTGTTAAATTTTATTAATAGGTCTTAGTTTGGTTTATTGTCATTAGGATGAAAATAATATATATTCTTATTCCTGAAAAACGCGATGAGACTTGTAGATTTGTGGAAGGTGTGCGATCAATGAACCTGAAGCAGGTTAAAAGTTATCTTCTTTGTTTTTAAAACGATTCTTTTCAAATTAGACGGTATTTTTAACCATAAAGGCCGTCTGAAACCATTTGTCCCTTATTCGAAGGAAATATCATGAGTGAGACCCAAGAGCTGACTTTCGCCAAACGCTTGAAAGAGCAAACCACGACAACGCACGACAGCGTTGATAACTTGGTTATGTCCGTTCAACCTTTTTCCAGCAAAGAAAACTACATCAAATTCTTGAAACTTCAATCTGTTTTCCATAAGGCTGTCGACCACATCTATAAAGATGCCGAATTGAACAAAGCCATTCCTGAACTTGAATACATGGCGCGTTACGATGCTGTGACTCAAGACTTGAAAGACTTGGGCGAAGAGCCTTACAAATTTGACAAAGAATTGCCACACGAAACCGGCAATAAAGCCATCGGCTGGCTGTATTGCGCCGAAGGTTCTAATTTGGGCGCGGCGTTCTTGTTTAAACACGCTCAAAAACTCGAATACACCGGCGAATTCGGCGCACGCCACCTGGCTCCGCATCCAAACGGCCGCGGCAAACACTGGCGCGCTTTTGTCGAGCATCTGAATGCTTTGAACTTGACTCCGGAAGCTGAAGCGGAAGCCATTCAAGGCGCGCGCGAAGCTTTTGAATTCTATAAAGTGATTCTGCGTGAAACCTTCGGTTTGCCGGAAGGTGCGGAAGCGCCTGAAGGTATGACGCCGCACAGACTCTAAACAATAATTCAATCAAACAGACAAGGTCTCGGCGTAGATGTTTGCAGGGGGCCTTTAATTACACTACAAAGTTTTGTTTGAACGGGTTGCTGTCTTATTAATCATTAATGATTATCAGAAAATTTATTATGTATTAACTGATGGATGAACAATCCATTACATCTTGAGTTGATAATATGAAACCATTACAAATGCTCCCTATTGCCGCGCTGGTCGGCAGTATTTTTGGCAATCCAGTATTAGCAGCAGATGAAGCTGCAACTGAAACCACACCCGTTAAAGCAGAGATAAAAGAAGTCCGCGTTAAAGGTCAGCGCAATGCGCCTGCAACCGTGGAACGTGTCAACCTTGGCCGTATCCAACAAGAAATGGTGCGCGACAACAAAGACTTGGTACGTTATTCCACCGACGTCGGCTTGAGCGACAGCGGCCGCCATCAAAAAGGCTTTGCTATTCGCGGCGTGGAAGGCAACCGTGTCGGCGTCAGCATTGACGGCGTAAACCTGCCTGATTCTGAAGAAAACTCACTGTACGCCCGTTATGGCAACTTCAACAGCTCGCGTCTGTCTATCGACCCCGAACTTGTGCGCAACATCGAAATCGTGAAGGGCGCAGACTCTTTCAATACCGGTAGCGGTGCATTGGGTGGCGGCGTGAATTACCAAACCCTGCAAGGTCATGATTTGCTGTTGCCTGAGCGTCAGTTCGGTGTGATGATGAAAAACGGTTACAGCAGCCGCAACCGCGAATGGACAAATACACTTGGGTTCGGTTTGAACAACGACCGCGTGGATGCCGCTTTGCTGTATTCGCAACGTCGCGGCCATGAGACTGAAAGCGCGGGCGAGCGTGGTTATCCGGTAGAGGGCGCCGGCAGCGGAGCGAATATCCGTGGTTCTGCGCGTGGTATTCCTGACCCGTCCAAACATAAATACCACAGCTTCTTGGGTAAGATTGCTTACCAAATCAACGACAACCATCGTATCGGCGCATCTCTCAACGGTCAGCAGGGCCACAATTACACGATCGAAGAGTCTTATAACCTGACCGCTTCTTCTTGGCGCGAAGCCGATGACGTAAACAGACGGCGCAATGCCAACCTGTTTTACGAGTGGACGCCCGATTCGAATTGGTTGTCGTTGTTGAAAGCGGACTTCGATTATCAGAAAACCAAAGTAGCGGCGGTTAACAACAAAGGCTCGTTCCCGATGGATTATTCTACCTGGACGCGCAACTATAATCAGAAGGATTTGGACGAAATCTACAACCGCAGCATGGATACAACCTTCAAACGCATTACATTGCGTATGGACAGCCAACCGTTGCAAATGGGCGGCCAACATCGCTTGTCGTTTAAAACTTTCGCCAGCCAGCGTGAGTTTGAAAACTTAAACCGCGACGACTACTACTTCAGCGGCCGTATTTTACGCACGTCCAGCACGATTCAGCATCCAGTGAAAACCAACAACTACGGTTTCTCGCTGTCTGATCAAATCCAATGGAACGACGTGTTTAGCAGCCGCGCAGGTATCCGTTACGACTACACCAAAATGACGCCGCAGCAACTGAATGCCGAGTGTCATGCTTGTGACAAAACACCACCTGCAGCCAACACTTATAAAGGCTGGAGCGGTTTTGTCGGCTTGGCTGCACAGCTGAGTCAGACATGGCGTTTGGGTTACGATGTAACTTCCGGTTTCCGCGTGCCGAATGCGTCTGAAGTGTATTTCACTTACAACCACGGCTCAGGTAACTGGTTGCCTAATCCGAACCTGAAAGCCGAGCGCAGCACCACCCATACCCTTTCTCTGCAAGGCCGCAGCGAAAAAGGTACTTTGGATGCCAACCTGTATCAAAGCAATTACCGCAACTTCTTGTCTGAAGAGCAGACGCTGACCACCAGTGGCGATGTCGGCTGTACTCAGATGAATTACTACTATGGTATTTGTAGCAATCCTTATTCCGAAAAACTGGATTGGCAGATGCAAAACATTGACAAGGCCCGAATCCGGGGTCTTGAGCTGACAGGCCGTCTGAATTTGGGTCAAGTGGTTTCTTTCGTACCTGAAGGCTGGAAACTGTTTGGTTCTGTAGGTTACGCGAAGAGCAAACTGTCAGGTAACAACAGCTTGTTGTCCACTCAGCCTCTAAAAGTGATTGCCGGTGTCGACTACGAGAGCCCGAGCGAGAAATGGGGCGTGTTCTCCCGCCTGACTTATTTGGGTGCGAAAAAAGCCAAAGATGCGCAGTACACTGTGTTTGAAAACACTGGTTGGGGTACGCCTTTGCAAGAAAAAGTAGTAGATTATCCATGGCTGAACAAATCGGCTTATGTGTTTGATATGTACGGCTTCTACAAACCAGTGAAAAACCTGACTTTGCGTGCCGGCGTGTACAATGTGTTCAACCGAAAAAATACCACTTGGGACTCCTTGCGCGGCCTGTACAGCTACAGCACCACCAACGGCGTTGACCGCGATGGCAAAGGCTTAGACCGCTACCGCGCCCCAGGCCGCAATTACGCTGTATCGCTGGAATGGAAATTCTAAGCAGTTGACGGATAGCTAAAGGCCGTCTGAAAGTTTTGATGACTTTCAGACGGCCTTTTTTATTTAAAACGAAATCTTTAAACGGATAACAACGGCTGCTGCCGAACAATCGCGCGGATGATGGCGCGGTTGGGGTGTAGCGCGGTTCTTAGTCTTTGCGATAACGGATGCGGCAAGCCGAGTATTTCGGCTGCAATGGCGGCGGCGCAGATGGGGGCTGTCGCCAGTCCGCGCGTGCCGTGTGCCGTATTGATGTAGGCATTGGGCAGGTAAGGGCAGGGGATATTGTCGAGGCGGTAGTTCTTGTCCAATGCCAGCTTGGCGTAGGCGGACTGTATGGCGGCAATGTCTCCGAGTGCGCCAACAACGGGCAAGTGGTCGAGGCTGTCGCAACGTAGGGCGGCATGGCCTTGTGTGTTTTGAAGGCCGTCTGAAAATGAATCTTGCTCAAATAGGGATTGTGCCAATGGCAGATTGAGCTGGTGCAGGGCGACGCGGTTTTCGGCTTCTTCGTGCGGATACCAAGTTTCATCGTTGCTGTTGAGGATAAATGTCGCGCCGTAGCAGTGGCGGCCTTGCCAGCTGGGGCTGATGTAGCTTTCGCCGGAAATGGCGCAACGCAATTTTTGTGAAAACGGGCTGGCAGGTACGACGCCGGTTTGTCCGCGGATTTGGCGGAAAGGCAGGGTGGAGACGTTGGTGTCGGCGGCGGTCGGGCTGTGTGCGCCCATACAGTAAACAATATGGCTGGCGTTGAAATGCGCGTCCGGCGTGTGTGCCGTCCATTGTGTGCCGTCATGCGATACTGCGGTCAGCGGCGAGTGTTCGTGCAACTCAATCAGCGGATGATTTAATAAGGTATATACAACGGCGGGCGGATTCAGCCATACGCCTTGCGGCCAGTAAAGGCCGTCTGAAAATACGTCTATGCCTGCGATGTGTGCAGCCTCTTCGGCAGAAACGATGCGGTAGAGGTGCTTATGCTGGTGTTGCAAACCCAAGGCCTGATTGCGTTTGCGTTCGCTGTTGTCAAAATTCAAATGCAATACGCCGTCGCCGCCCCATACGTCGGAATCAGGCAGCAAGTCTTCCAATAATCGGCGCGTGTAGCCGTAGCCTGTCAGCAGCAGCTCGGTTTGTTCGGTATCGTGTGGCGAGATTTTGGCGTAGAGCAAGCCTTGGCGGTTGCCGCTGCCTGCCTGCGCCGCTTTACCTGCCTCCAAAACCGTAACGCGGACGCCGTGCTCCGCCAGTTTGCGCGCGGTTGCTGCGCCGGCAATGCCTGCGCCGATAATCAGGACGTGTTCGGGCGCGGCTTGATGTTCAGGCCGTCTGAACCAAGGTTTTAGAGGAATTGGGGTGGATTGGGATATGGCTTCGGTTTGCCATTCGATATGATGGAAATGTTCGTGTAAGCGGTCGGCGCGGTGTGGCGGAACTAGCCAAAGGTGCACATCAGGCAATAGGTTTTCCAAAACATTGACGCTGTTGAACTGAAGACATTTCATGGCTTGAGCGAGACGCTTGTTCAGACGGCCTTCAAGCTCGGAGGGATGATTTGACAGCGGAAAATCAGGAATACGGTTTTCAGGCAGGCAGACAATCAAATAAAGCGGCGCGGGATGTTGTTCGATGGCGCGGCAAAGGGTAGCAAGGGAAGGGGTGGTGTTCCAAGCAAGGCAGGTCATGATGAAAGGCCGTCTGAAAAAAAGAGGCTTTATTGTAACGCGGTTTGCACGGATAGAATATCCGAACGGGTTTTGATAGAATCGCATGATATTTTGATTTCCAATTGATTTTTATACAGGAATTTTATGCGCCGTCTTTTATTGTGCCTTCTCGCTTCTGGCTTGCCCATTGCTTGTTCGGCCGCGCCGCCGGATAGCGGCAGCAAAGCTGTTCAGTCCGAACGCTGGGCAACGCCCGTCAAACACGATGCCAACTTTTATCGTATCAACGACAAGCTTTATCGCAGCGAGCAGCCTGTTGCCGAAGATGGCGAAGCCATCGTCAAACTGGGCATTCAAAGCGTGATCAACCTGCGCTTTTTCGACCGCAATGATGACGACCATTTGAAAGCGTATGGTTTGACCTTGCTAAACCGTCCGTTGCTGTCATGGAGCATTAAGCCGAAAGAGATTGCGGAAATCCTATATTTAATTGAAAAACAACAGCAAAACGGCGCAGTGCTTATCCATTGTTATCACGGTGCAGATCGTACCGGTTTGATTGCCGGAATGTACCGCATTATTTATCAAGGCTGGTCGGTGGAAGAGGCAAAAGCCGAAATGCAACACGGGCCTTACGGTTATCACAGCATTTGGAAAAACATTGCCAACCTGTTTACCGAAGAGAAAGTCAAACAGGTTAAAATGCACTTGGAAGCCTTACGCAAACGCGGTTAATGCCAAGATTTAAATAGAAAAAGGCCGTCTGAAAGATTTGTTTTCAGACGGCCTTTTAAATGGCAGATTGCTTAAATCACAAAATCCGTAGTCGATAATTGAATGTTTTGATCCATATCGGCAGACGGGGTTTTGGACGAGCGGCCAACCGGTTTGGCCGGTACGCCGACAACGGTAATCGAAGACGGTACATCGGCAACCACCACGCTGCCTGCGCCGATTTTGGCATTTTCGCCGATGCGGATGTTGCCCAAAATCGAAGCGTTCGCACCAATCATCACGCCATTGCCGATTTTCGGGTGGCGGTCGCCGCTTTCTTTGCCCGAACCGCCCAGCGTTACGCCGTGGAGGATGGAAATGTTGTTGCCCAAGACGGCGGTTTCGCCGGCCACAAAACCGGTGGCATGGTCGAGCATCAGGCCGTGACCGAAACGGGCGGCCGGGTGGATATCGACACCGAAGACTTCCGACATGCGGTTTTGCAGGAAATACGCCAGCGTTTTACGGCCGTTTTGATAGAGCCAGTGGTTGATACGGTGTGCCTGTACGGCGTGGAAACCTTTGAAATACAACAGTGGCAGCGAATATTCGTCACAAGCAGGGTCACGCTCGTAAATGGCTTTCAAGTCGGCCTCGACGCATTTGCTGATACGGGTGTCCACGCTCAAAGCCTGCTGATAAATTTCAAACAGCGCGCGCACGTCCATAATCGGGCTACCGAGTTTGCTGGAAAGATGGTAGGCAAGTACCGAATCGAGCGAATCGTGGCGCAACACGGTTTGATGCAGGAAGCTCGCCAGCATCGGTTCGGCCGCAGCGGCGGCTTCAGTTTCTTCGCGGATGGTGTGCCACAGATTAAAATCAGTTGAATTCAAATGGTCTTTTTTCATATTCGAGGCCGTCTGAAGAATAAAATCAGATGGCTATCTTACCGTTTTCCAACATCTTTTAACAAGGCATTTGATAATCGACGTTCAAGTGCTTGAAGTTTTTTCAGACGGCCTTATATATGGGTTATTGAATGCTAACACTCTAAAAGGATGTCAGAAATGACGGATCGTAACGAACAACACCAAAACGAAGCCGAAGAAGCGGCAGCCGTAGAAACTGCTGAAGCAGTTGAAACCGAACAAGCAGAACCGACTTACGAAGATCTGCAGGCGCGTATTGCCGAGTTGGAAGGTCAGCTCAAAGACAGCGAGCTGCGCGGTTTGGCAAACGAGCAAAACCTGCGCCGCCGCCATCAGCAAGAAATTGCCGATACCCATAAATTCGCCGGACAAAAATTTGCGGCAGAAATGCTGCCTGTCAAGGACTACCTTGAAATGGCGCTGCTCGACCAAAGCGGTAATTTCGATGCCCTGAAAATGGGTGTGCAAATGACTTTGAACGAATTGCAAAAAGCGTTTGATGCCACCCATATTAAAGAAATCAATCCTCAGGCAGGCGAGAAACTTGACCCGCATTACCACCAAGCCATGCAGGCAGTGGTCAGCGAGCAAGAGCCGAACACCATCGTCAGCGTGATGAAAAAAGGCTACACATTATCCGACCGTGTACTGCGTCCTGCGATGGTTGTTGTGGCGAAAAAAGAAGATTGAAGGCATCGCTTGATAAAGTTTATCAAGCATAAAATCTTCAGACGGCCTTATCCGGTTTCAAAGCCCGATGTTCCGCTATTGGAAAATCATTCCGATAAACCGGAATCGAAAAATTAAAGCCGGCCGTCTGAAAAAGAATAAACGGCTTGTGGATAAATAAATCAAGTACTTGAATTTAATTTGAAAAAAAATTCAAATTAAGCCTTGAAAAAAAATGAAGCAACCTTATTTACAAGCCATCGGAACGAAATGTTCCACAGGATTATTAATTAAGAAAAGTTTATTAGGAGCAACATAATATGGCAAAAGTAATCGGTATTGACTTAGGTACAACCAACTCTTGTTTGGCCATTTCTGAAAACGGTCAAACCAAAGTGATCGAAAATGCAGAAGGTGCACGCACCACTCCTTCCGTTATCGCTTATCTGGACGGCGGCGAAGTCCTCGTTGGCGCACCCGCCAAACGCCAAGCCGTAACCAACGCTAAAAACACCATCTACGCTGTAAAACGTTTGATCGGTCATAAATTTGAAGACAAAGAAGTTCAACGCGACATCGAATCCATGCCTTTCGAAATCATCAAAGTCAACAACGGCGACGCATGGGTGAAAGCGCAAGGCAAAGAGCTGTCTCCGCCGCAAGTTTCCGCAGAAGTCCTGCGTAAAATGAAAGAAGCCGCTGAAGCTTACTTGGGCGAGAAAGTCACTGAAGCCGTTATTACCGTTCCTGCCTACTTCAACGACAGCCAACGTCAAGCGACTAAAGACGCAGGCCGCATCGCAGGTTTGGAAGTAAAACGTATCATCAACGAACCAACCGCAGCCGCTTTGGCATTCGGTATGGACAAAGGCGACAACAAAGACCGCAAAGTAGCCGTATATGACTTGGGTGGCGGTACTTTCGATATCTCCATCATCGAAATTGCCAACCTCGACGGCGACAAACAATTCGAAGTATTGGCTACCAACGGCGATACTTTCTTGGGTGGCGAAGACTTCGACCAACGCTTGATCGACTATATCATTGACGAGTTCAAAAAAGAACAAGGCATTGATTTGAAACAAGACGTAATGGCTCTGCAACGTCTGAAAGAAGCTGCCGAAAAAGCCAAAATCGAATTGTCCAGCGGTCAGCAAACTGAAATCAACCTGCCATACATCACTATGGATGCAACCGGTCCTAAACACTTGGCCATGAAAATTACCCGTGCTAAATTTGAAAGCCTGGTTGAAGATTTGATTCAACGTTCTATCGAGCCTTGTAAAGTCGCATTGAAAGATGCCGGCTTGAGCACCAGCGACATCGACGACGTAATTTTGGTCGGTGGTCAAAGCCGTATGCCGAAAGTACAAGAAGCCGTTAAAGCCTTCTTCGGTAAAGAGCCTCGTAAAGACGTGAACCCTGACGAAGCTGTTGCCGTAGGTGCAGCGATTCAAGGCGAAGTATTGAGCGGCGGCCGTAGCGACGTATTGCTGCTGGACGTAACTCCTCTGTCTTTGGGTATCGAAACCATGGGCGGCGTGATGACCAAGCTGATTCAAAAGAACACTACTATTCCGACTAAAGCGTCTCAAGTGTTCTCTACTGCCGAAGACAACCAAAGCGCAGTAACCATCCATGTACTGCAAGGCGAACGCGAACGCGCTTCTGCCAACAAATCTTTGGGTCAGTTCAATTTGACCGACATCGCACCTGCACCACGCGGTATGCCGCAAATTGAAGTTACTTTCGACATTGACGCCAATGGTATCTTGCACGTTTCTGCTAAAGACAAAGGTACAGGCAAAGCGGCCAACATCACCATCCAAGGTTCTTCAGGTTTGAGCGAAGAAGAAATCGAACGCATGGTGAAAGATGCCGAAGCCAACGCTGAAGAAGATAAAAAACTGACTGAATTGGTCGCTTCCCGCAACCAAGCCGAAGCCCTGATTCACTCTGTGAAAAAATCTCTGGCTGATTACGGCGACAAACTCGACGCTGCCGAGAAAGAAAAAATCGAAGCTGCGTTGAAAGAAGCTGAAGAAGCAGTTAAAGGCGACGACAAAGCCGCTATCGATGCCAAAGCCGAAGCTTTGGGTGCAGCCAGCCAAAAATTGGGCGAAATGGTTTACGCTCAAGCGCAAGCCGAAGCACAAGCAGGCGAAAGCGCACAAGCCGAGCCATCTTCCGCCAAGAAAGACGATGACGTGGTAGATGCCGACTTTGAAGAAGTAAAAGACGACAAGAAATAATTGAGGTCGTCTGAAAAAAGCGCGAATCGCAAGGTTCGCGCTTTTTGTCGTTTGGAAAATGTGTAAAGACGCTTTGTTGAAATTGACAGTAAACTTTCAAAACCTTGCTACATCATCGTGTTGCCATACTTCTATTGCCGAATTTTGAACAGATTTCGCCTAATGCTGACAGTAGCCGACAGTCAAAGCCATTAGTATTTGTCCATCGCTTGAGTGCGAATAAATTCTTATTTTTACCTCAAATCAACCCCTTGAAAGAAGATAAATATGAAAAAACTGATTCAAATGACCTCTTTGATGGTTGCAGCTGCCGGTTTGGTATTAGCTCCAGTCGCTTCTGCACACGGCAAACACGAAATGCATCCGAAACAAGAACGTATGCACAAAAAAGCCAAACCGCAAAAAATGAAAAAACCTGCACCTAAAGCCAAACGCCATGCAGCCAAGCCTAAACATCATCAAGAGCATCGCCACGAACATCATTAAGATGAATCCTCAACAATAAATAAGGCCGTCTGAAACCCAAACATCAGGTTTCAGACGGCCTTTAGTTTATCTGTCAAATAGAGGTTTGCCGTTTTTCTTGTGCCAAACGGGTCGGCTCCAACCAGGCAATGTTTCTTTCTGCCAGCGCATTGCGCCAATAATCCAGTTTGGTATCCAAATCTTCAGAGAAACTGTCTTGATTCAAAAGTTGAATGATAACGCCGCCGTCTGTAGCTTCGGCCAAACGGCTGATTTGACGCAAAATGCCGCGGTCGGGAACAGTTTGCGTGCGTACGCCGATGAGAAGTTGCGCCGGAGTTTGTTTCAATTCGGCTTCTAATTGTTCCAAATCTTTTCTGCCGGCGACCACACCTTTGTCTATCCATTCTTGCGCCAAAACGCCGGAAAACCAAAGCGGCTCAGGCCATTCCGTTTCCAGTGTAACAGCCCATTTGGGCGCATTATTCAGCGTAATTTTGGATGAAACGGGAACGATGTTTTCCTGAAAATCATCGGCATCAACAATTTTCGTTTGCCATGTGCGGAGGATGTTTTGATAGTAGGGCTGATTCAAATCCAAACGTTCGCGAAGGGTTTTTAAAGTAATCTTGCAAGCCAGCCAAGCAATCAAGCGCGGCAGAATGCCATAGCAGATGATGCTGCCGATGAGTAAGCTCGCCCAAGCGCGTGCATCTTCAATATGATTGTTCAGACGGCCTGCAATTACGGCCTGACTGTCGGGAACAGGAAAGCCCAAACGTTCCGGCAGCCATGACAAAGCTTCAACCGTTTTCACCAACGCCGTATTGCTTAAAAGCGTACTTTCCCAGTTGAACGTATATTGACGCACCAAAAGCAGCAGCAAAACAGAAACCAACATTCCCGACAGCGTGCAAAGCCACAGGCTGTGCGAAGTTGCACCAATCAGCCAACGCGTTTGCGGTTTGCGCCATTCGTCCACATAAAGCCGCAAAATTGCCTGATTGACCGGGTCTTTACCTCGGAACCAAGTTGCCGGACTGCTGATAAAGTGCACATTTTTCAAACGCAAGAATAAAGTCGCCAGCCACACCAGCAGCATGACTGTATTCATGCCCAAAATCCCGGCCAATACCAGAAAAAAGTTTAGCCCCTGATTGTCCATCAAAAGATAAGTACTGGAAAAACCGACCGTAAACAATAACGTCGCCGCAACAATCCAAAGCCAAAACGAGCCTGTCTCCACCTGTTGCAACACATATTTCAAATGCTGGTCGCGGTCAATAATTTGGGCGCGGCGTATCAGTTTTTCCTCGTTGCCGCCATCAATATGTCGCAACGCTTCCGTCGCCTGCACAGGATCTCCCGGAAAAATATAGGCACGTTCTTCAAGGATACGGACCAATTCGACAAGTTTTTGCGATGGATTCAACATAAATGATAGGCCGTCTGAAAGATACAATGGAAACAGCTGTAAAAGCAGTTTCGATTTCGAATGGGGTGTATAGTAGTGGAATAGATGTAAAAAAAGCAGCCCGAAAGCTGCTCATTTTTAGTGTGGTGCGGACGGAGGGACGCGAACTAAAGGGGTAATTCATTGTTTTATATTATAAAAATAATAAAGCAATTCAAATATACCCCCAAATAACCCCCCCATCTTGCAAAGGTCAAAAAATAATTTAGCAGTCTAGTGCCGGTCATTATAACTTTTTTTGGCGCGTGTTGTTATTTGAGTGATCAGGCCGGCGGCTTCCATCTCAAATTTAAAACGCTATATATATACAAAATGCACTGGTTACTCTGGTTACCTGGTTACCAGCCCCTAAAAACCTTTATAAATCAACGATAATGCGGTAACCAGTTATGCTATATGAATTGGTTACCACTGCCGGTTAAGTGGTTACCCGCCGATTTTTGCTTTCTTTTTATGGACTCGCAAAATTCAAGGGGCTGCTTTTCTCTCGCGCGCGCGTATTGGTGTCGAAATTATTTATTCACTGCCTGCCTTTTTGGTAGATATGGCGTAAATAGGCTAAAATTGCGCCGTAAGCGTGTTTCATTGATTGGGTAGGGTAGGTATAGGGAAAGGGTCAAACAGTCCTAATTTTTGAGTTTTGGGGGCTTCCTGTTGGTTTTATGCTTTCTTGGTTGGTCTGCCTGAATGTTTGGACGTAAAAAAGCCCGCCATTGTCGGTAATAGCGGGCTTGCTCTTGGTTATTCGTCAAAGTCGGGCGGGGCTTCTCCCATCAAAACATAGAATCGGCTTGCACTGCCGTTGCGTTTGCGCTGGTGTTTCCATCTGCCGTTATCGGCTTTTTTTAACCATTGGCGATTATGTAGGACTTCACACGCTTTGCGCGGGCTGTATCCTTTACAGACTTCATTTTCAAAGACTACGGGGATTATCCAGTATTCATCTATGCTCCCCTCTTGTTTCCGATAACCTGCATGATTTTGGTTCCAGGTTTGGGCGTTCCAGTCTGAAAAGCGCATTGACAGTGCGTTAACGTCCATAAAGGCGATTACTTGCTCAATAATCCGGCGGTCTTCGCGGTTTCCTGTGCCGTTTTCTTCAAGCCATTCATTGAAACACTGCCTTACTCCTGCTTCTCCTGCTCCTTGTCTCATGCCGGTAATAGGGGCGGCATATTCCAAGACGGCGGCCAAAAGGGCAAAGCGGAGGGCAATTCTTCGCGCCTGTCCCTCCATTGGTGGCAAGGTCTCAAGGAATCGGGCGCGGCTGGCTTCTACGGCTTGGGCGGCGGCTTCTTTTCCGTCTTTGAGGATTTGGCGGATAAGGGCGCGGCCTGCTGTTCCTCGTTGCTTGGCTGTGGCTTGGTTGATATGCTCCGACAGTTTCGCGCCATCTGCGAAGCCGTGTAACGTGTCGTAAATGCCATATCTTGCCTCTGCCTGTATGTCAGGCAATCTAACATGGTTACCCGCTTTCCATTGGGCGCGGTCTCCTATCAGGCTTTCCGGGTTTATTTCGCCGGTCGAAAGGATCAGATTGCGCCATGTTTTCTGTCTGCGGTTGCCGCCATCTTTTGCGCCCTGCGTTTTTGAAACGCCGTTGATAACGCTGTAAACCATTTGGGGGATTTTTCGGGGGTCGGCTGTTTGCCCGATTTCATCTAACACCAGCAAGCCATCATTACGGGCTAAAGCTAAATTCTGCAAGCCAAGCGGGGTAGTGTCCCAATTGCCTTTAGTGGTTTCAGGGTCTCCCCATACACTCAAGGCAAGCCGCGCGGCGGTTGTTTTGCCTTTTGATGAATCGCCCGCCAAATGGAAGCCGCCGCCCTCTTCGTTCAAAAGTGCCAAGAATGGCGCGGCCATGCTTAAACCTAAAGCAAGGCATAGGCGGCTATTGTTCTCTGCGTATCGCGCGGCCTGTTCCTGCCATTCCTTGAGGCTGCCTTTTTCTGTGTAACCGTCTTTTTGGCTGGTGTCTCCGTTGTATAGAATGTTTGTTCCGTCTGCGTTAATGGCTTCCCCGCCTGCCAGTATGTAGGCTTCCCCGTTCCACCCGGCGCGGTCGGTAATGGTAAAGGCCGCCTGGCTTCCCTCTTTCTGCAAATAGTCTGCCAGT
>NZ_KV800011.1:1779-2174 GCF_001810105.1 Neisseria sp. HMSC068C04 | reverse complement strand
GCTTCCCTCTTTCTGCAAATAGTCTGCCAGTTTTTCCCTTTTTGCCCGCCCGCTCATGATGACTAGGCCGAAATTCTGCAAACGCTGCCAGCCTTGAACTGTGCCGATTTCTGCTTGTGGTAGGGCGGCGGTTTTATGCCGGCGTGTGATTTTGTCTTTAAACTTGATAATCTGATAATACGCGCCGTCATTGTCTTGCCCCGTGCCTATAATGTCGATAGGGTCGGAAAGAAATAGCGGCTCTGCTTCGATAATATCGCCGTCTTTGTCGGTTCTAACGTTTACCCACCATACGCCCCGATTGTCGATTTCAAAGTGAGGGCGCGGGCGGAATGGCTCGATATTTTCAAGGTTGTAATCGTTGGTGTTTTCCTGCTTCGCTGTTTCGGTATTTT
>NZ_KV800011.1:0-1679 GCF_001810105.1 Neisseria sp. HMSC068C04 | reverse complement strand
GATTGTCTGATTGCTTTTTCTCGTTCAGTTCGTCCAGCGCGTCATAGCCGGGCGTTTTGCTTCTCCATACTTTCGCCATGATTCCCTGCTTAAAGGCTCGCATTGCTAATTTATTAGCGGCTTCACAACCAACGGGGCGCGGTATGTCGTTATCGGCAATAATTGCAATTTCTTTTATACCGTCCGGAAAGTGAAAATTAGTCATGCCGCTTGTACTTAAGGCCGCGTATAAGCCCCAATCGTAAGCTTTGTACAATTCACGGGCGGCAAGGGCGGTTTCTATGCCCTCTGCAATGACAAGACGGCCATTTTCAGGAATCGGGAACAGGTGGACGGCTTGCCCCGATATGCTGCCTTGCTTACGGCTTCTCATTTTCTTGGCCGGTAATGCTTCGCCCGTTTCAGGGTCTTTGATTGCCAGTTTCTGATAGCGCGGGGCGTGTAGCCCGTCCTCTCCGCATGGCTTGTCATAGCTCGCCTGCAAATAGGTCAGGTGTAAGCCTTGTAGCTCTTCGTCCATATCGCGGATAGCGCAAACCATACACGGGAAACTACCAAGCAAAAGCGGCTTATCCTCGCCTGTTGTCCAATAGTCTTTTTCAGGTAGAAAACGGACGTTTTCGGGTAAATGCGCCATGTCCAAACCGCGTGATTTCAAATACTGGATAACAGGGGAATCGGGGCGGATAGGTTCTGTACTTCCCCACAATGCGGCCAGTTTCTCGATTTGGTCTTTTTCGGGGCATGGTTGCGCTTGTGGGCGTGTTGGCGGTATCGGCAAAGGGTCTGCATTATCCATGCCTAAAACGCCTGAAACCTGCTTTAATGCCGTCTGAAAATCACACCCGAAAAAGTGCATTACCAAGCCGAAACCATCGCCCGCGCCGTTGTTGTAATGGTTGCAAATGAATGTGCCGTTTCCGTCCTTGTCGTCATATCTGAAACGGTCTTTCCCTCCACACGCAGGGCAGGGCTGGTGTTTGTTTTTCAGGTATCGCGGGTCTATGCCTAATGCGGCGTGGATTTCCGGCCAGCGGTATTGCGCGGCGGCTTTGATGTCTTGATAGGTCGGTTTCATTGTTCTATCCCCTCTGTTACAGGTTCTAAAACTACCCCCGCTATCGGGTCGGTCTCCCATATGGTCGGCGTTGTCTGTATTGCCTGCTCCGTGTCGGCGTGGGCGGGCTGGTTACAGGCTCGGACTACCAAAGCCAAAAGCAACACCCAAAACACCAGCAAGGCGCGGTTTAAATACTGGCGGAAACGGTCTGATTTATTGGTCTGTTTCATGGTTTATCCTTTGCTATGCCTCCAGTGTTTCAAAACATGAATCTAATAAAATCAATTAGTTATGAAAACACTAGGGCGAAGTTTGCCCTATGCCGTCTGAAATAGGCGGCATAAAGGCGGGTAAATTTCAGGGAATAGGTGGGCTTAACCGGCGTGGGTTACGCTGTAAACAGCCCATTCTTTCAGGTCGTCTGAATCGTCAGGGCGCGGGGATGGGGTCAGTTTGAATGTATCCCGCAAGCTCGGATGACAAATCGAAAGATTCCAAGTTTTCCGCATGGGGAACTAGGGTTTGAATGACTGTGGCAAGACGTGCCGTGCTTCCGCTCGCACTTATGGGGGTGTTGCGGACGGAATGGGCGGCCATGTTGTCGCAAATGGTGTCGATG
>NZ_KV800010.1:0-251 GCF_001810105.1 Neisseria sp. HMSC068C04 | reverse complement strand
CGGCTGCGGTTGTGGATTTGCTGCAGGATTCTGCCCATGGGGTCGTATTGTGTTTCTTGGCGGATATGTTTGCCAAAGGTGCGTTCGGTTTCGCGGTGTAGTTTGTCGCGCTCGAAGGCGGCTATTTCGTTACGGTTGAGGGTGATACCGTGCAGGTGGCCGCTGCCATAGTGGAGATAACCGATACGCTGCCCGTCTGGACGGATGGTTTCGGTACGGTTGCCCAATGCGTCGTAACGGTGATGCCAGAC
>NZ_KV800009.1:64442-66251 GCF_001810105.1 Neisseria sp. HMSC068C04 | reverse complement strand
CATCGACACCATTTGCGACAACATGGCCGCCCATCCCGTCCACAACACCCCCATAAGTGCGAGCAGAAGCACAGCACGCCTTGCCACAGTCATTCAAACCCTAGTCCCCCATGCGGAAAACTTGGAATCTTTCGTTTTATCATCCGAGCTTGCGGAATATATTCAAAACCGACCCCACCCCGCGCCCTGACGATTCAGACGGCGGCGGCTACATCTGCAACCAATGCACCCCCAAAGGCGGCAGCGGTTTTGACCTGCTGACGTTGGTGTTTGGTTACAGCTTTACGGAATCTGTAAATCAGGTTTCCGCCCTGCTTGGGCTTTCAGACGGCCTGAAAGAATGGGCTACTTACAGCGTAACCAAAGCAGATTAAGCCCTCTTATTCCCTGACATCTACCCGCCTTTATGCCGCCTATTTCAGACGGCATAGGGCAAACTTCGCCCTAGTGTTTTCATAACTAATTGATTTTATTAGATTAATGTTTTGAAACACTGGAGGCAGAGCAAAGGATAAAACCATGAAACAGACCAATAAATCCGACCGTTTCCGCCGGTATTTAAACCGCGCCTTGCTGGTGTTTTGGGTGTTGCTTTTGGCTTTGGTAGTCCGAGCCTGTAACCAGCCCGCCCACGCTGACACGGAGCAACTAGAGCCGGAAACGCCCGCGATATGGGAAACCGACCCAACAGCAGGAATAGTTTTAGAACCAGTATCAGAGGAGGCAGAGCAATGAAACCAACATATCAAGACATTAAAGCAGCCGCGCAATACCGCTGGCCGGAAATTCACGCTGCCATCGGCATAGACCCGCGATACCTGAAAAACAAACACCAGCCCTGCCCTGCGTGTGGAGGGAAAGACCGTTTCAGATATGACGACAAGGACGGAAACGGCACATTCATTTGCAACCATTACAACAACGGCGCGGGCGATGGTTTCGGCTTGGTAATGCACTATTTGCAATGCAACTTTCAGACGGCCTTAAAGCAGGTTTCAGGCGTTTTAGGCATGGACAATGCAGACCCCTTACCGATACCGCCAACACGCCCACAAGAGCAACCATGCCCCGAAAAAGACCAAATCGAGAAACTGGCCGCATTGTGGGGAAGTACAGAACCTATCCGCCCCGATTCCCCTGTTATCCAGTATTTGAAATCACGCGGTTTGGACATGGCGCATTTACCCGAAAACGTCCGTTTTCTACCTGAAAAAGACTATTGGACAACAGGCGAAGATAAGCAGCTTTTGCTTGGCCGTTTCCCCTGTATGGTTTGCGCTATCCGCGATATGGACGAAGAGCTACAAGGCTTACACCTGACCTATTTGCAGGCGAGCTATGACAAGCCATGCGGAGAGGACGGGCTACACGCCCCGCGCTATCAGAAACTGGCAATCAAAGACCCTGTAACAGGCGAAACATTACCGGCCAAGAAAATGAGAAGCCGCAAGAAAGGCAGTATATCGGGGCAAGCCGTCCACTTGTTCCCGATTCCTGAAAATGGCCGCCTTGTCATTGCAGAGGGTATAGAAACCGCCCTTGCCGCCCGTGAATTGTACAAGGCTTACGATTGGGGCTTATACGCGGCCTTGAGCGCAAACAGCATGGCAAATTTTCAGTTTCTGAACGGTATAAAAGAAATTGCAATTATTGCCGATAACGACACGCCCCGCCCTGTTGGTTACAGAGCCGCTTATGACTTGGCAATGCGAGCCATTAAGCAGGGAATCAAGGCGAGCATATGGCAAAGCAAAACAGCAGGCTATGACGCATTAGACGAACTGAACGAGAAAAAGCAATCAGACAATC
>NZ_KV800009.1:0-64342 GCF_001810105.1 Neisseria sp. HMSC068C04 | reverse complement strand
CGTTAGAACCGACAAAGACGGCGATATTATCGAATCAGAGCCGCTATTGCTTTCCGACCCTATCGACATCATTGGCACGGGGCAAGACAATGACGGCGCGTATTATCGGATTATCAAGTTTAAAGACAAAATCACACGCCGGCATAAGACCGCCGCCCTGCCACAAGCAGAAATTGCCGGTGGGAAATGCTGGGAGCGTTTGGGGTTTTACGGCTTATTCATTGAGAGCAACCCAACAAAAAGGCGAAAACTGGCAGACTATTTGCAGAAAGAGGGAAGCCAGACAGCCTTTACCATTACCGACCGCGCAGGCTGGCACGAAGACAGCTACATTATGCCCAGCGGGGAAACCATCACAGCGACAGACAAAGACCCCGCCATTATCTACAACGGCGACACCAGCCAAGCAAAGGCATATCAGCCCAGCGGAGAGCTTACCGACTGGCAACAAAACATAGCCCGATATGCAGTAGGAAATAGCCGTTTGTGCCTTGCTTTGGGGGCTTCATTTGCCGCCCCGTTGCTTTCCCTGTTAAACGAAGAATCGGGGGGCTTCCACTTGATGGGCGATTCTTCAGACGGTAAAACCACAGCCGCAAAAGCAGCCTTGAGCGTATGGGGCAAACCATCAGGAAGCCTGTTGTCTTGGAGCGGTACAAAAATAGGCTTTTCCAACACAGCCGCCGCCCGTAATGATGGCTTGCTGGTGTTGGACGAAATAGGACAGGCAAGCCCTCACGTTATCGGCGATACTGTTTATAGCGTTATGAACGGTATCAACAAAGTGCAAGGCGCAAAACAAGGCGGAAACCGCGCTTTAAGCCGCTGGAAAGTGATGATGTTTTCCACTGGCGAAAAGGCCCCTGATTCCATCTTGAAACACCATAAGGGCGACTGGAACGCAGGACAAGCAGCCCGCCTGCCTAGTATCAGAGCCGCCGCGCAATACGGTATTTATAACACCTTACACGGATTTGAAGATGGCGCATTGTTGAGTGAGCATATCGCCCAATCAACAGAAAAATATCACGGAACGGCAGGAAGACTATTTATCCGACAGCTTTTAGACGACCTAGAACAAGCCAAACAGCAGGCAACGGAGCGCATGGCCGCATTTATGGCAACCATTCCCGAATTATCAGGACAGGCGCGCAGAGTAGCAAAACGCTTTGCGATTGCCGCCGCTGCTTTGGAACTTGCCGCCCCTGTTACCGGCTTGCCCGTAGGTGTAGGCATGGCAGGCGTGAAAAAATGCTTTGATGAATGGCTGGAAGCCAACGGAGCAGGAAAACACGAAGACCGCCGAATCATTGAGCAGGCAGAGGATTTTATCGCCCAGCACGCATTAGGCACGCGGTTTATGGAATGGAGCGATAAAAGCACCAATAAAGACCATGCAGGATATAGGAAACAGGAGGGGGAAAAATTGGAATTATGGGTAATCCGCCGTGTCTTTGCCGATGAAATCGCCCAAAGTTTCGATGAATCAAAAGTCTGCCGTGTATTGGCAGATAATGGATTGTTGAAATATAACCACAAAAACAGAGGCTACCAACACCAGCGGAAAGGCAACGGCTGGTTTCATGTTTTAGCTACAAATATAGAACTGGACGACTAATCATTTACATGGGGTTAATTCCAAAATCCCAACCAAGCCCGCCATGACCAACACAGGCGGGCTTTTTTACGTCCAAACATTCAAGCAGACCTACTTATAAAGCATAAAATCGACAGTAAGCCCCTAAATCTCAAAAATTAGAGCCATTCACACCCTACCCTATACCTACCCTACCCAAAAGCAAAACGCGCTTACAGCGCAATTACGCCCTGTTTCCGCCATGACCAACAAAGACAGACGAGGGATAAATAATTTCGACACCAATACGCGCGCGCGCGCGAGAAAAGCAGCCCCTTGAATTTTGCGAGCCCATAAAAAAGGAAAGAAGACCAAGACGCGCGAAAAGATAAAACCATATGCGCGAGGCAAAATCACTTGTTACCTTTGTTACCACAAAATTTAACATTTATAACTATATGAATATAAATATAAAAACACCGAAAAACGGTAACAAATGAACGTAACTTTACTTGTTACCGATTTGTTACCACTTGTTACCCTTTTATATTCAGATGGTTACGCTTAAAAAATAGGAGCGGTAACAAATGGTAACAAGGTTAAAATATGTGTTTTGTTACCGTGTAAGCCATGACTGGCAAGGCTTTCAGCCATTGGTAACAAGGTAACAAACGATTTTTGCGTTTTTTTCTGTATATACGCTTTCTTGTTTGGGCGCATGACTGACAGAGCCGATACAAACAAAAGCCGCCCGAAAGGCAATATCGGACGGCTGGAAGAAGAAAGCAGAGAGCACCCCACAAGCGCAGATAATTTCCAGTGTTACAATTCAACCATGTTTACAGCTTGGCAGAAATGCCGCAAAATATTTTTGCCATGCTACCCAAACGGCTTAAACTGGCAATCTAACAAAGGGGAAAATAGTGGCAAAAAAATGCACCTACCTGACATTTTTGGGGTAACTTTTGGGGTAACTTTTACTGAATATAAAGATGTGATTCTATTTAAATCAATGAGTTAATCTCAAAGTACGATTGACCCCGCCTCCACCAGATTTAAAGCGCAAACTTTTGATATAAAAAGGTTTGTGCTTTTTTTATAAACTTAAACAGGCCGTCTGAAACTTTTCAGACGGCCTGTTTTTGTCTCAAATATCTGAGTGAAAAAACTTTTTCTTTCGATACATTGCTAATAGTGCTAAAAAAGATTTCAGCCTTACATTTTTCTATCTGATTTCATATTCATTTTACGATGAGGTCTAACCGTTACACTCAATGGCAGATGATCTGACAAATGCTGCCAGTCTTTACTGTTGTGGATTTCAGAATCGATGACATCAAGGTTGCGCGTGTAAATGCGGTCGAGGCTGAGGATGGGTAGGCGCGAAGGGAAGGTTTTGGGGCGTTTGCCTGTATTATCGACAAATACTTCGTTCAAATCTAATGCCCTGCCCAGCTCACGCGCTGATTTCTGCCGCCAGTCATTGAAATCGCCGGCGATAATCAACGGGCTTTCCGGACGAATATATCGGCCAACGTAGTCACTGATGGCTCGGTATTGTTTAAGGCGGTCCGGCTCGCGCAAGTTGAGGTGGACACACAAACACACCAGCGGATCTTCCCAGCCTTCAGGCACGACTTCGCAATGCAACAGGCCGCGTTGTTCGAGTTTGTTGACGCTAATGTTGAGGTTGTTTTCCGTTTTCAGCGGCAGGCGGCTGAGAATGGCGTTGCCGTGGTGTCGTTTGGGATAGACGGCATTTTTGCCGTAGCTGCGATGATAATCGAGGCTGTCGCCGATGATGTCGTAATGCGGCGCATCGGGAAAGTCGGTACGATGGCTTCTGTTGAGATGTTGTCCTTGGACTTCTTGTAAAAACAAAACGTCCGAACCCAATGCACCTAGCGCGTCAGCCATGCGGTTGACCTGCACTTTGCGGTTGAGCGCAGACATGCCTTTGTGCATATTGTAGGAAGTAATGGTAACTGGACGGGGAGACATGATGTGTGATGAAGCGGTTTATTTGTTTCAGTATAGCACCGGAGCGTGTGGTTTTACGCCAATTTTGGTTATACTTGTTTAAAGAATAAAACGGCGTTTTGACAGGGAATTTCCCAATCAAAACGCCTTCTGTTTTTCAGACGGCCTTGCGTCCGAATCAGTTATTGATTACTTCAACATTGGTTTCAAAAGTAACAGTATGTTGGTATTTAGATGCGGTTTTGCGTTTCGGATAAGGATATTTGGAAACGCTTTTCACTGCGCGTTCGTCCATTTCAGGATTGCCGCTGGATTGAATGATATTCACGCGGTCAACATTGCCGGCAGGAGTTGTGAAAACATCCATCAAAACGATTTTAACGCTGCCGTTTTGCGCTTTCATGGCTTCCAGAGTTTCGGTATCGGCTGCTTGTGCGGTACCGAATACAGTGGCAAACAACAGGGCTGAGGCGAGGAGTTTAGTCGTTTTCATGTTTTAGTCCTTATTAGGGTTGTGGTTAGGTTAAATATTTCAGACGGCCTGATTCGTCATTATTTGAAATTCAAAATCGGCCAACCTTTTGCTTTGGCTTCTTTTTCCAGCTCGGCATCCGGATTGACGGCGACAGGTTCGTTCACGATACGCAGCAACGGCAAATCGTTTTTGGAGTCGCTGTAAAAATAAACCTTGCCGTAGCTTTCAAATGTCTCGCCACGCTCGGCAAGCCATTGGTTCAATCGGGTAATTTTGCCTTCTTTCAGGCTGGGCGTACCGATATAGTTGCCGGTATATCGGCCGTCTTCGCCGGTTTCAAGTTGTGTGCCGATAATGTTGTGAATACCGAAAAGATGGCAGATAGGGGTAATGATAAATTCGTTGGTCGAAGAAATAACCAACATTTCATCGCCCGCCATTTGATGGCTTTGCACCAACATACGCTGCATCGGAGAAATATGCGGAACAATATATTCGGCCATAAACTCGCGATGAAACTCAGCCAATTCTTCCTTGCTGAAACGGGCTAAAGGCGCGAGATGGAATTTGAGGAAGGCATCGATATCAAGACAACCGTTTTGATAGTCTTGGTAGAACTTTTCATTTTGCGCCTCGGTTTCAGCCGCATCGACTATGCCTTTTTTAATCAGGTATTGCGGCCAAGAGTGATCCGAATCGGTATTGATTAAGGTATTGTCGAGGTCGAAAATGGCAAGGTTTTTCATTGGGTTTCCTGTTGTTTTAAAAGCTGGCGCAAAAGCGGCAAAGTAATGCGCTTGCCCATCATAACGGCGTAGTTGTCGAGGGTATCGAGCATTTGCATCAGGCTGTCCATATCGCGCCGCCAATGGTTCAGCAGGTATTCGAATATTTCCGGATCGATGGTTACCTGACGGGCGGCCGCCATACTGACAAGCGCATCGATTTTTTCCCGGTCGGTCAACGGTTTGACTTCGTAAACCAAGCAATACGCCATGCGTGTGCGCAAGTCTTCGCGGATAACGAGTTGCTGCGGCGTATATTCGGAACTCAAAAGCAAAAAGCCTTTGCCGCTGTTGCGGAAGCGGTTGAAGATGGCAAACAGTAAAGCCTGTTCTTCATTGTTAAGCTTTTCGATTTGGTCAATGGCGAGATATTCCGCATCCAACGCGGCTTCTGTCAGCGGCGAAGCGGCGGCATCAATATAGAGGGCATTTCGTCCGGCATCGAGCGCCTGTGCGACCCATGCCTGCAAAAGATGACTTTTGCCTGCGCCCTCTTCGCCCCAAACATAGATAAATTGCCCATGTTTGTGCTGCAACACATACACCAGCTCGGCATTTTCTGTTCCCAGAAATTTGTCGAAGCCGGGATAATCATGGCTGGCAAAATCGAAGATGAGCTGGTTCACAAAGGCGTACCGGTTAGGTTGAAATCGGCTTTATTTTACGTTGTTTTGCCGTCCACCATCAAGGATAAAGGCCGTCTGAAGCCTATACCTGCAACATATCTGCACTTCTAAACATATCTTGACGCGCTTACGGCATTGGTTTTATTCCGCTTTGGTTTTACAATGTCGAACTTCTCGCCGAAACATTTGTCTGTTCTTTTTCAGACGGCCTTTTTATTTGGGGAACCCTAGTGATTTCTACCCTTATTGATTTCATCCTCCATATCGACCAACACCTTGTCCACCTCTCCGCCCAATACGGCCCGTGGATTTACGCGATTTTGTTTGTTGTGATTTTCTGCGAAACCGGTTTGGTCGTAACACCATTTTTGCCCGGCGACTCGCTGCTGTTTGCTGCCGGCGGTATTGCGGCCATCGGCGGCATGAACATCCACGTCATGGTATTGCTGCTCTTAGCGGCCGCCATTTTAGGCGATGCGGCCAACTTTATGATCGGCAAGTATTTTGGACAAAAACTGTTTGCCAACCCGGATTCCAAAATTTTCCGCCGTTCGTATTTGGAAAAAACCCATGCGTTCTATGAAAAACACGGCGGCAAAACCATCATCATTGCGCGCTTTGTGCCGATTGTGCGGACGTTTGCGCCATTTGTCGCAGGCATGGGCGATATGCACTACGGCACGTTTATCCGTTACAACATTATCGGCGCAGTGTTGTGGGTGTTATCGTTTTCCTATGCAGGCTACTTCTTCGCCAATATCCCCGTCGTCAAAAACAATCTGGGCTTAGTTATGGCGGCGATCATCGTGATTTCGATTTTACCCGCGGTAGTCGAAGTCATCCGCGCCAAACTTAACGCCAAAAAATAACAATCAATCGAAAAGTTTGAAAGTTTAAACACATCAAGGAATTGTCATGCCGTTGTTGTCTATTGAGTTTGCGGTATTCTTTATCGTATTTTTGCCGCTGTACTGGGCATTTGCACGTTTGCCGCAAGTTCAAAACGTTTTACTTTTGGTTGCCGGACTGGGCTGGCTTTACCGTATCGACCCTATTTTTGCCGCGCTGATTTTGGTTTACTCGTCTGTGGTTTACCTAGTCAGCGTGCTGATGTTTTCTGAAAACGAGAATATCCGCAAATTTTGGCTGGGTTGCGGTATTTCGGCGGCATTGACTGTTTTGTGTTTCTTCAAATACTTCGACTTTTTCCGCCCGATTATTCAGCAATATACGGGGCAAAGCGCCGTCATCGACATCCTTTTGCCTTTGGGTTTGTCTTATTACACTTTCCAATCGCTGGCTTACTTGGTGTATTGCTACCGCGAGCCTAAGGGAGACCGTTTTGAATGGCACGAGCTCCTACTGCATCTGAGCTTCTTCCCCACCATCACATCCGGCCCGATTATCCGTGCAGCCGCTTTTAAAAGCATAGACGGCGAACAAGCGGGCGCATTGGCGCAAATCCGCACCAAACAGGCACGCCAGCTGATTTATCCGGCTTTGGCGGTCGGCCTGATTGTATTGGGCATTGCCAAAAAATGGTGGCTTGCCGGCGTATTGGCGGAAGGCTGGGTATCGCCTGTTTTTGAAAATCCGGCCCAGTTCGACGGCTGGGGCGTGTTGTCTGCGATTTATGGCTACACCTTCCAACTCTTTTTCGACTTTTCCGGCTACTCGGATTTGGTCATCGGCTTGGCCATGCTGCTCGGCTTCCAGCTGCCGAAAAACTTTGCCGCGCCGCTTCGCGCCATCAACATCCGCGACTTCTGGGACAGGTGGCACATCAGCCTGTCCACTTGGATTCGCGACTATATCTATATCCCTTTGGGCGGCAGCAAAAAAGGCTTCGGACGCACCCAGCTCAATCTGATGATTGCCATGTTACTTTCCGGCATTTGGCATGGCTACGGCTGGAGCTTTTTGATTTGGGGCGCGCTGCACGGTGCGGCTTTGGTATTCCTTAACTGCGGCGATAAAATCGTCGGCCGCAATGCCCTAGGCCGTCTGAAAATCGGCAAACCGCTTGCCTGGCTGTTTACCTTCCATTTCGTTTGTTTCGCTTTTGTCGTGTTCAACAGCGCAACGCTTGCCGATACGGAAATGCTGTTCAGTGCCTTATTTGCCAATGACAAAGGTTGGAACGCGCCTCTGCCGACCGACCTCATGTTGCTGGGTGCATTTGCGATGATGCTTTTGCTATACCCGTATTTGCTTCGCTTATTTGAAGCATCAATAAAAGGCTTGGACAAACTGCCTGCATGGCTATGGTTTATCCCCATCACGCTTATCCTCGCCCTGATTATCGTCTTCGCCCCGTCCGGCATTCCTGGCTTTATTTACGCCAACTTCTAAGGAGCAGAACATGAAACGCTTTATCTCCCTGTTTGTTTCGATTCTGCTCAGTGCGGTTGCGCTGACGTGGTTTGCACAAAACTCCATCAATGCCTATTGGCAGCAGACCTATCATGAAAGCAGTCCGCTTGAGCCTTTATCCGAATACGCTTGGTGGCGTATCGGTGCAGATTGGCAACAAAAAGCCTACGAATTTTCAGACGGCCTGAAAGCTTCACTGGAAACAGAAGACGCTTTGGCTTCGGAAGACTCTGGTATTGAAACAACAAGGCCGTCTGAAAATACGGAAAACATTGAAGTATCAGACAATCAAAAAGACTCTGCTGCTTCCGATGTAGCTAACAATACGGATACCGCAGCCAGCGAGCCAAGCAATCAGGCTGATCAGTCGGCAACACAGGTCGTGTTGAAAAAAGGCAATAAAGTTTTCTTTGCCGGCGACTCGCTGATGCAGGGTGTTGCACCTTTCGTACAAAAACACCTCAAGCAAGAATATGGCGTACAATCGGTCAACCTCAGCAAACAAAGTACCGGTTTGTCCTACCCCAATTTCTTCGACTGGCCGAAAACCATCGAACAAACTTTACAAAAAGAACCCGACATCCGCGTTTTGGTTGTATTCTTAGGCCCTAACGACCCTTGGGATTTCCCGATGGGTAAAAAATACCTGAAGTTCGCCTCCCCCGAATGGGAGGCAGAATACCTCAACCGCGTCCGCCGTATTCTTGATGCAGCCTCCACACATGATGTCCAAGTCATTTGGCTGGGCATTCCTTACATGAAAAAAGCCAAGCTCAACGAACAGATGCGCTACCTCGACAAAATCCTGTCGGGTACGGTGTCGCCTCAAGCCATTTGGCTGCCGACCGACAAACTGTTGAGCAATGGCGCAGAAGAATATGCCGACTCTGTCAAAGTAGATGGAAAAATCATCCGTTACCGCAGCAAGGACGGCATTCACTTTTCCGCAGAAGGCCAAAAACTATTGGCCGGAAAAATTATGGAAAAAATTAATTTTACACACGATACACAACCATGAAATTTAATAAAACCTTACTCCTCACGCTTCTCGCACTCCCTATTACCGCCTGCGCAACCAATGACGGCCTGTTAAGCAACTACGGCTCCAACCGCCCTGCCTGGCTAAACAAACTGCAACAGCTCAACCATACTTCAGACGGCAAATTCCGCATTATCCAAGTCGGCGACTCCCACACCGCCGGCGACTATTTCACCGACCGCCTGCGTCGCCGTTTGCAACAACAATGGGGCAACGGCGGCATCGGTTGGGTTTACCCCAATACTGTCAAAGGCCAGCGCATGGCAACCATCCGTTACAACGGCAGCGGTTGGAACACCATCAGCAGCCGCAAATCACACAGCGATTTTTCTTTCGGCGGTATTGAAGCACGCGCCGATGGCGGCAGCGTTACCTTAAGCGCAGCCGACGGAAGCATGGATATGCAACAAATTTCCATTTTCGGCAAACCGGTTTGGTCCGAGCAAACCCTGACCGTCAACGGACGCGAAATCCCTGCCACACAAAATGGTTGGCAACTGCTGCATACCAATACCTCCCTGCCGATAACCCTCAGCAGCGGCATGCCTTGGCAAATCGGTTTCATTAATATCGAACGCCCCGGACGCGGCGTAACCGTTTCCGCCATGGGCATCAACGGCGCGCAGTTATCCCAATGGTCAAAATGGCGGCCGGGTATGTGGGAAGATTTGGCACAAACCAAAGCCGATTTAATCATCCTTGCCTACGGTACCAATGAAGCCTTTTCCGGCAATCTCGATATTTCCTCTACCGAACGGACATGGCACAATTACATCCGCCAAATCAAAAACACCCTGCCCAACGCAGGTATCCTGATCCTCGGCGCTCCGGAATCTTTGAAAACCGCCTACGGCAGCTGCGGCAACCGTCCGGTCTTGCTCAGCGAAGTACAACAAATGCAGCAACGTGTTGCCCGTGACGAAAAAATCATGTTCTGGTCTTGGCAGGATGCGATGGGCGGAGCATGCAGCATGAAAAACTGGATGGCTCAAGGCTTGGCAGCCAAAGACGGCGTTCACTTCTCTGCACAAGGTTATGAAACTGCAGCCGATAAACTTGCCGACAGCCTGATCCGCTTTGCTCAATAAATTGGCCGAAGCCTAAGTGTTTTTCATTAACAGCACATAAAAGGCCGTCTGAAATTAATATTTCAGACGGCCTGAGACCTTTGCAATAACATAGGTTACTAAAATTTTATGCTCAATCTCATTTTCAAAATGCAAAACCTTTCTGATTTTTCCTACTTTTTGCTCAATATTAGGAGGGTTTTAGTCAATTGAAAATTTTTTGGCGCATTTTTATGCGTCAAATTTCGTTAACAGGCTATTTTTGCAAAGGTCTCGGCCTTTTGTTTATCGCTTATTCAGCAAACCGCTTAATTTTTAAGCCAACATATTGTTGCTCATTCGTTGCGTTTGGTTTTCCGTAAAACGAACCAATCCTGCCTGCTTGTCAAAGCCTAATGGCTTGGCGACAAGGCGGTTGGGCAATTTGTTTAAATGATGGTTGTAGCTTCCGGCTCTGCGGTTGTACGTGCGGCGTGCCGATGCGACTTCTGCCTCTGCTGCACCCAACATTTCCATCAAACCGGCCAATTTTTCATCAGGATACTGTTTCAAAAGGCCTTTGACAGCAGTTTGCAATTTTTTCAGCGCATGATTCAATGCTGTTTCGGCTTCACACAGATGTTTGATTTTGGATTCGGAAAATGTTTTGGCAGTTTGCGCCAATGCGGTTTCGACTTCGGCACACATCTGCTGAACGTTTGGATCCGATGCAATGCCCTGCTTTTGCAGGTGTTTGCCGTATGCATCCAATACATGACGGACGGCCTGATGTCGGCAGTCAAGCGCAATGCGCAAAGAGACAAAAGATTCGCGACAGTCTTTTTTGCGGTCTTTCAACTGTTGTTTGAAATACAATAAGACGACGGCGATTGATACGAAGATAAGTGCAAGACTAATAATGCCCATAGTGAGTTCCCTAGTTATGATGCCACTCATATCGGTGGCTGATTTTATTAACGTCGATTATAATCCAATTTCAATATTTTTTCCCATTTTTCATAAAAAAGGCCGTCTGAAATTCAGACGGCCTGAAGTTTATATTTCTATTTCAATGCTTTGACTTGATGTCGATAACCCACACTTCTGATTGTGAACCCAAACGCAGGGGAATGCCCCAAAAGCCGTAGCCCGAAGTGGTGAAGAAATGGCCGTTGCCGATCGCCTCATAACCGTAAGCAAGACGATAAAGCGTACGGACGATAAGGTTGGCAGGTGCAATTTGGCCGTTGTGGACATGGCCGGAAACTTGCACATCAATCGGCAGCCGTGCATGGGCTTCGATTGAAGTAGGACGGTGGTCCATCAATAAAACCGGTAATTGGGTATTTTGACCTTCCAAAAGCTGCTCCGCACTGGGACGCTTGCGATCCAAATCATCGCTCCGCCCTACCAGCAACACACCATTCACTTCCAAAACCTGATTGGCCAAAACCGTCAAGCCTGCCGCTTCCAATTCATGCTTGATACGCTTCTGATCGCGGAACCAGTCATGATTGCCCAAAGTGGCATAAACGCCCATCGGTGCAGTCAGCTTCTGCAAATGCGGTTTCATGTTTTCTTTCAAGTACGCATCGACGGTATCGTCCATCAAATCGCCCGGCAGCAACACCATATCGACTTGTTCCTGCTTCATGATGTCCGTCAGCTTGTCTAATTGACGTGCGCCGAACAAAATCCCCAAGTGCAAATCGCTGGCCACGCCGATACGCAGCGGCTTATCCATTTTCTTATTGATGAATACGGTTTGATGGCGGACAACGGGCGTATAGGCGTTATACATCCCAAAACCGAGTAGACCGACCACAAACAAAGGCGCAAACAGCCGCAGGCTTCGTGACAGCGGTTGGCCCGCCACAAAACGGCGCAGCAAAAGATAGAGGATAAATGTCGCCAACGCGGCATACATCACAAACAGCAAGATCACCATCCAAAACGCCACCACGCGGAACATTATATGTCCCAACTCCAGCAGCAAGCCGACCAACAAGCCGTTTGTAATGAAATAGGAAATACCCATCAGCCAACGTCTGCCGACTTTGCCAATCCAAGGCGCAAACAGCCATTGCAGCGAACGCCCGAGCCCGAATGTAAACACTTGCAACAGAATGACGCTCACAAAAAACATCTTGCCAAACATGCCTTTCCGCCCTAAAAAATCAAAAGGCAGATTTTAGGCCGTCTGAAACTTTCAGTGTATAATCCTACGCGTAAAAACCCATAATATTTTGAAAGGAATCATCATGAGCCATCCCCAATCAGCCATTATTCCTGATCATGCACAAGCCGGTATTTTTATCGAAGCAGACATTTCAGACGGCCGCAACGAAGACATCAAATCTGCCTGCCGTCTTTCTTTGGAGGCTCTGGCCAAATTAAAAACCCGTTTTCCAAATGATATTTTGGGTTTGACCATTGCCTTCGGCAGCCGCGCATGGCAATCGTTCGGCCATACTGACGAAGGCAGCGAAATCAAACCTTTCCCTGAATTGGGCAACGGCCTCGCCCCTTCCACCCAACACGACCTCTATATCCACATTCAAGCCACCGAGCAAAAAGCCGCCTATGCCTTGGCACAATCTGTTTTAGGCGCATTCGGCGACAGCATCCGCGTAGCCACTGAAGAACACGGCCTGCGCCTGTATGAAGACCGCGGCTTGGACGGTTTTGTCGATGGTACGGAAAATCCGCAAGGGGATGACAATGTACGCAATGTCGCCATTATTCCCGAAGGCAAGCCGGATGCCGGCGGCAGCTATGTTTTGCTGCAAAAATACCTGCACGATTTGAAAAAATGGGATGCCGTTCCTACTGCCGTGCAAGAAGCCAGCGTAGGCCGCAGCAAAGAAACCAATGACGAATTCAGCAAAGACGTGCGCCTGCCTGACTCCCATCTCGGTCGCGTCAATGTCAAAGAAAACGGCGTTGGCCTGAAAATCGTCCGCCGCAGTCTGCCCTTCGGCAAACTCAGCGGCGAACACGGTTTGATGTTCACTTCCTATTGCAACACGCTGCACAATATTGAAGTTCAGCTACTCAATATGTTCGGCGAATCTGACGGCAAAACCGACTTGCTGTTGAAACATTTGTCTAAAGCCGTGTCAGGTGCATACTACTACGCGCCTTCTGTCGAGCGTTTACAAAATCTTTAACGGCTCAAAGGCCGTCTGAAAAAAACCTGCCTTTTCAAAGGCAGGTTTTTGTTATTTAAATTCCATTAATACTTTTATGGTATCATCATAGAAATTTATCCTATCATTGCTTAATAAACCCTGATTACAGACAATGATAAAACTGATACGCCCCAAGCGACTATTTTCGATAAAATAAACCCAATTATTATCCCTATAAAATTACGACACCATGTATAAATCCCGCCTTCTTCCCCTGCCCGTATTGATTCTCTCCGCGCTGAACGCCTATGCGACCAACACGCCGAATCCGCTTGATCAAATCGATAAAAACGTACCCAACCAATTCGACAAAGACTTCCGTGACAATCTCGATCAGATTCATTCGGTCGAAATCCAAAAACGCGAGCAGTCAGCATGGGATTTACAGAAAAAACAAGATAACGACGCAGTTACACAAAAGGGGCCGTCTGAAAACAATACCGAATGCTTGGATTACACCGGTATCGAGCTTTCCGGCATTACCCTTATCGATTCCCCAAAAATTGAAGCTAAGTTACCCAAATGCATCAATCAAAACAGCATCAACCAACTGAACCGGGACATCGTTGCCGAGTATATCGCTCAAGGCTATCCGCACACGCAAATCAAATTTGAAACCACGCCTGAACGCATCCTGAAATTGGCAGTCATCGAAGGCAAAATCCGTGAGATTACCGGCGGCTCCCGTACAGTCAACGTCGACACCCTCTTCCCCAATCATCAAGGCAAACCGCTGAACATCCAATACCTCGACCAAGGTATCGAACAGGCAAACCATGTTGCCGGCAACAACGTCAGCATCGATGTTTATCCGCATGATGACGGCACCGCCTCCATCCAACTCAACAACGATGCCCAAAAACATTGGGGCGGCAGCGTCACCATCGACAATAAAGGCAGCAAACCCAATACCACGACACTGCGCGGCAGCCTGAATATCGGCAGCCCGTTGGGATTGAGCGACTCCCTTTATTTAAACGGCTATACCAATCTAAACAACCACGACAGCCATTACAGTCGCGGCGGCAGTATGTTCTACCAAATTCCTTATGGCGCATGGACATTCAGCACTTACGCCGCCGCGTCGCAATCGCAAAGCATCTTAACGCCCAGCGTGACACGCTATGCCTACCGCTCCAAATCCAAAGCGGCAGGAATCAAAGCAGACCGCGTATTCTCACGCAGTCAAAAACACATTACCTCCGCCTATGCCGGCATCGATTATGTGAAACAGACTGCAAAATTTGCCGACAGCAAACTGGAATTGCAAAGCCCTGAAATCTATTCGGTACAAGTCGGCCTGTCGCATACAGCCATCCTTCCAAACGGCATTTGGCTCAACAATATCGGCGTGGAACAAGGATTTGCGAAAAATACCGAACATACGCCGTTCGACAAGCGCTATACCTCTGTATCCTTGCAAAGCAATTTGATTCAAAACCGCCCATTGGGTAAATGGATCGTGCGCAACCATCACCAAATCGATGCCCAATATAGCCCGCATGATTTGTTTGCCGCCAAAGAAATGGACGTCGTCGGCTATCAAAATGTACGCGGTTTCCGTTCGACTTCTTTGAGCGCAAACAGTGCAGTCCTGTTAAGCAATACCGTTTATTTCCGCCGCAATACGCCCCACGGCATCTATATCGAGCCTTATCTGGGCGCAGACATCGGCGTTGCCAAAAACAATAACGAAGGTTCGCAACGCGCCATGGGTGTGGTTGCAGGTTTGAATTTAGGCAAGGCGGACAAATGGCAACTTTCTGCCGACTATGGCAAAGGTTTTGCACGCATGCCCAACCAATCAAACAGCGAAATACAGGATCATGTGACCGTTTCTTTGCGCATTCCATTTTAAAGTTATGTAAATATATATCCTTTTATCCAATATATGAACCGCCCATCTTAACATTATTAATTTTCTATTAATATCAATAAGATGGGAGGTTTTTATTTGCATTTGAAATAGTGCACGCAAGGCCATACTGGTGGTATGATTGTAAAAAATTTCATAACAATGTTAATACATTCAAAAATTTCCTCAACAGAAATCCGATACCCGATATGGGATTTCTGATTCAATCTCCATCACGATAAATAAGGATTAAAATCCATGAAAATCGACACTTTATATCAGCCTAAGCTCTCAGCTTCCGGCAAAGTAACTGTCGCCGTGTGCTTTGCATTCCTGGGAAATGCAGCGGTAGCGGCCAATATCGAAGCCATCGGCCAAACTTCGGTACAGCAGCAACACAATGTCGACATCGTCAACATTGCCGCACCGACGGCCCAAGGTCTTTCTCACAACCAATACAACAAGTACAACGTTTCCCAACACGGCGCCGTTTTGAATAACGCCCTGTCTGCCGGTAAATCCCAACTGGCCGGAAACCTGTCTGCCAACAAAAATTTCCAAGGTCAGGCCGCATCTGTGATCTTGAACGAAGTGGTCAGCAAAAACCCTTCTCTGATCTTGGGTCAGCAAGAGATCTTCGGTATTGCCGCAGACTATGTTTTGGCAAACCCTAACGGCATTACCCACAACGGCGGCAGCATCCTGAATGCCAACCGCGCATCCTTGGTTGTCGGCACGCCAACCGTTTCAGACGGCGCGTTGAAATCTTTCAATATCAGCGACAATGGCAAACAACTGCAAGTAAACGGCAATTTGAGCGGCAACCGCGTGGTTGACCTGCTTGCTCCGCAAGTTGTTGTCGGCAAATCAGCCAACGTCAATGCCGCCGATGCCATCAACGTTTCTTCAGGCAAAAGCAACTTCGACTACAAAACCGCACAAATCGAAGCATTGGACGCTGCTTCAAATGCGCCGGTGCTTGACGGTCATATCTTCGGCAGTATGCGCGCTGGTACCATCCGTATCCACGCGACCGACAAACGCGCCAAACAAAACATTCAAAATGCCACCATTACCGGCACCCGCTACCTGAATATCGACAGCAAAGGCAACCTGAGCATCCAGTCTGCCAATCTGACCGGCGCACAAATGGAACTGTTTGCCCGCGATACCGACATCAAAGGCACGGTTACCAGCCATTCCGCCAACAAATCTTCCAGCGGCAAAGAAGCGAAAAATGTTCAGCACTTCCGTTCGGACCGCAACAAAACGGAAACCTTTACCGCCAGCAATATCAATGCATCCGAGTCATTGACTTTGAACAATAGCGGCAGCCTCAACCTAAGCGCGGCCAACATCAATGCCGGTGCGCTGACTGCATCTGCCACGGGCAACATCAATTCTAACGCGGTAAAAACAACCAACCGTACAGAATCAGACCACACTCAAAGCAAAGGTCTTTGGTACAACAACAACCTGAGCTCCTCTACTGACGAAAGCCTGCATCAAACCAAAATCAATGCCGGTTCTGTCAATATCGCCACCACAGGCAAAGTCCAATTGGACGCGACCGAACTGAACTCGGCTGCAGATGCACGCATTGCCGCCCAACAAGGCATCGTATTGAGCAGCAACAGCGAAACCGACAGCAGCTCGACTTATGTCAGCTTCAAAAATGAAACTGCAGCCCTGAAAACCGGTATCGCTACAAAATCTTCCAAAAACTCTACCGCCCATCAAACCAAAATCTCCGCAGCCGGTGATATCGGTTTAATTTCCGACGGCGATTTGAGCACTTACGGCGCAAGCATTGCGGCAAACGGCAATGTCGTTACCGATGTCAACAAGATCAACTTGGGTACTCAAACCACCATCAATACCAACAGCCTCGACGACCAGAAAAAATACTGGGGCGGCCTGTTCGGCGGTGAAAGCCAAGTTCAAAACAACCGTACCGAAAACCTGCACGGCAGCAGCATTACTGCCAACTCAAACGTAGTCTTGGGTGCAAAAAACGGTGTCAACGTTTACGGCAGTACCGTTGAAGGCCAAGCCGGTACATTCGTCAGCTCCAAAGAAGGCAACGTTGATATTAAAAATGCCACCAGCACCGATACTTCCGCACAAAGCGCGCGTAAAGGTACGATTTTCAATATCACAACCTCTAAAACCAGTAGCAACAGCAGCATTGAAAAAGTAACCGGTTCCACCCTGGTTTCCAATGCCGACCTGACCGTTGTTTCCAACAAAGACATCAATGTGATCGGCTCTGCATTGTTTGCGGCACAAAAACTGCAACTGTCTTCCGCAGGCGATTTGACCATTGATGTAGCCAAAGCGGTAGAAAACAAACAGGTTAACGAGTATTCCATCAAAGGCTACTCTGGCACCGAAACCAATAAAGAAAACGGCAGCGTGACTGCCAAAGCCGGTATCAAATTCACCGATACCCACACCGACACCCACTCTGTCGGTCTGAACGGCAGCATTTTGACCGGTAAAAACACCCAGTTGTCTTCCAACTCAAACGTTACCGTCAGTGGCAGCCAAGTCAACGGCGAAGAATCCGTCAACATTTCCGCAGCCAATGACGTCAATATTGTTGCATCCAAAGGCAGCAACACTGTAACCGAATCCGGCCGTGTAACCGATTTGGGCGTATCTGCTACTGCATACGAAAAAAATAACGTTGCAGGCGTCGGCGTATCTGTCGGCATTACCAGCACCAAAACAGATGCAACTACCGTAACGAATACATCCCATGTATCCAACATCAACACCGGCGGTAATACCACCATCACTGCAAACGGCAATATTAATCAAGAAGGTACCGTGATTAATGCGACCGGCAATGTGGTTGAAGCTGCCAAAAACGTTACCCATGCAGCGGCACACAGCGGTGCGAAATCCGATGTGAAACAAAACGGTGGCGGTTTGGTCGTTTCTGCTGGCATCAGCACCAACAAAGGTATCGGCGGTGAAATCACTGCACAAGGTCAAGGCAACTCTTCGACCCACAATGAATCCACTGCAACCGTAACCACCATCAACGCAGGCAATGCTATCGTTTTGGCAAATGACAAAGTGTCTGATGAAGGTACAAAATACGATGTTACCGGTGCAATCAACATTGATGCAGGTTCATACCACAACACTGCCGCCCACAACACCAGCAACAGCAGCAGCAAACAAGGCGGCGCTTCTTTGACTGTCGGCGCATACACCAAAGACGGTTCGAACGTTGATGTAAATGCCAACCTGAACGTCAACTACGCTGATGAAAACAAAAAAGAATCTACCGCCGTCAAAGGCGATATGAATGCTACCAATGTTGTCATCAACGCCAAAAACTCTGCTGAAATTGCATCCAACATTACTGCAAACAACAACGTCAACATTACCGCAGGCAACGGCGTAACCTTCACCGAGTCAGCCAATACTGCCTCCAACCAAGGTACAGCCGTTAATGTCGGTATCGGCGCTGGTGCGACAATCAATGTGGAAACCGGTGTTGCCGTTCCTCACGTCAATGGCTCTGTCGGCGTCAACAAAACCGATAACGCTTCTTCTACCGCCACAGGCGCAAATGTAGCGGCCGGCAATGACATTAAAATCAATGCCAACAACGGCGACGTCAACCTGCACGGTACCAATCTAGTATCCAACAACTCCGTTGAAGTAGAAGGCAACAAAGTCAATACTTCCGGCGCGATCAGCAGCGTTAACGAAAAAAATCTGACCGTCAATGTCAACGGCAGCTACGCTTCAGGCAAACTAAACGGCGGCATCAACGCCAAAGGTAAAAACGAAGCCAACGTAACCAATACGGCAAACACCATCCAAAGCAACAATGTTGTTATTACTACCGGCTCTCCAACCGGTTTGAGCGTCAACAATACGACCATCAACGGTAATAATGTTGCGTACTACTATGACGACAGTAAAGCTCCTGCGGCGAACCGTTATACCTACCGTCCTCGCCAACCAAGCTACGCCAGACGCCGTTTGCGCTACTAAGATGCGCTATTGAAGCCATTTAATAGCCATTAAGACATGCCGTCTGAAAACAGAAAGTTTTCAGACGGCATTTTTATCATCAATGCAAAACAACACACTATCTCTGTTATGATAATGCCTCGCTAATATTATTCCGTTCCCACCATGTCTTCCGCCCTTCCTTTTGACGCGCTCACACTTTCCATCGACGGTACCAACCTCATCGAAGCTTCTGCCGGTACGGGTAAAACCTACGGCATTGCCGCGCTCTTTACCCGACTGATTGTTTTAGAAAAAAAAGACATCGAGAAAATTCTGGTCGTTACCTTTACCAAAGCGGCGACGGCAGAACTGAAAACCCGTTTGCGCGCGCGTTTGGACGAAGTGTTGCAGGTTTTGAACGAAATCCAAACCTTGGGCGGCGAGCCGGAACATATTTCAGACGGCCTGAACAAATATTACGAAAAAGAGAAAAAATCTCCCGATGACTTTCTCAATCGTTTGATTCCTTTGGCTTTAGGCGAGCAAGACGGACAGGAAAGCTGCCATCGCCTGATTCTCCGCCTCAAAGCCGCACTAAGCCAGTTTGACAACGCATCGATTTACACCATCCATGGCTTCTGTCAGCGCGTCTTGCGCGATTACGCGTTTTTGTGCGGTGCGCCTTTGGATGTCGAGCTGTCGGACGACTCGCGCGAGAGGCTGCTGATTCCTGCGCAGGACTTTTGGCGGCAGAAAGTGGCAACCGATGCCACATTGGCACAATTGGTTTTTGACCGGAAATGCACGCCTGAAGAAATGCTTGCCGAAATCAAAAACTACACCGGCCGCCCCTATCTGAAATTCAGACGGCCTGAAGGCGATTTGAAAGAAGCCCAAGCCAACCTTCAAGAAACATGGCAAAAAGTTTGCGGCCAGTTGGAAGACCTGGAAAAAGCGTTTTGGGCAATCTTTCCCAAACTTAATGGCCAGACCTACAAAAGAAATACCTTTGAAAATGTTTTTACCGATTTAAAAACAAACGCCGAATCCAACCGTCTGCCCCGCCTGAGCAAACAAACGCTAGGAAAACTAAACCATTTCAGTATCGATACACTCAACAGCAAACTGAAAAAAGAATATAAAGCCGATGCTGATGCGCCGGAAATTATTCAGCTGCAAGCCTTGGCCAATCTCGGTCGTGATTTGCAAGCAATGGAAAGCGCGGAAGAAGCGGTCTTCATCTGCCTGCAACTCGATCTCCTTTCCTACATCAACCAATCTGTTGCCGAACAAAAAAAATCACGCCGCGAGCGCGTGTTTGACGATTTGCTGCTGGATGTCCATCAGGCATTGACCACCAGTGAACACGGCAACGCATTGGCAAAAGCGGCGGCGGCAAACTGGGAAATCGCGCTGATTGACGAATTCCAAGATACCGACCCGTTGCAGTACGAAACTTTCCGCCAAATTTTTATCGAACAAGGCTGCCCGCTGTTTCTCGTTGGCGACCCCAAACAGGCGATTTACAGCTTTCGCGGTGCGGACATTTACGCCTATCTGCAAGCCGCGCAAGATGCGGACAGGCATTACACCCTTGCCGTCAACTACCGCAGCCATGCCAAGCTGATCAACGGCATCAGCGCCTTGTTCAAACAAAAAAAACACCCCTTTGTATTGGAAAACATCGATTACAGCGATGTCTCCGCCAGCCGTGCCGAAAGCCGGCTGTCGCCACACCGCCCCGCCATCCAAGTGCGCTGGCTCAATACGGACGATCAAACCGGCAAAGAGATTTTGCGCGGCCGTGCCGCCGAATATTGCGCCGATGAAATTGCCTTTGCGCTCAATGAAGCAGCCGAAGGCCGTCTGAACTTTAAAGGCCGCGCGCTGGAATCCGGCGATATTGCCGTCTTGGTGCGCACCAATAACGAAGCGGCAATGATTGCTGGAAAACTGAAACAGCGCCGTATCCAAAGCGTGTTGCTGTCGCGCCAGTCCGTTTTCGATTCCGCCGAGGCCGACTCGCTGTCCGCACTGATCGGCTTTTGGCTCAACCCAAGGCAAACCGACTGGCTGCGCTTTGTCTTGACCGGCATTTTGTTCGGCTATACCGCCAAAGAAATTTACGAACTCAACCACAACGAACACCAGCTGCTGAAATGGCTGGAGTCGTCTGCCGAGGCCATGGAAAAATGGCGGAAAGGCGGCATTTTTGCCGCCGTGCAGCAGTTTGCCGCCCTTCATGACATCGAAACACGCCTGCTCAAAGGCGGCAACGAACGCAGCCTGACCAACTACTACCAAATTCTGGAACTTTTGGCCGAAGAAGACAGCCAAAGCCGCAACCCTGCCGCCCTGCATAAATGGTTAAACGAACAAATCAGCCGTGCGCGCAGCGGCCATTTCCCGTCAGACGCGCAAACCATCCGTCTTGAAAGCGACGAAAAACTGGTCAAAATCGTTACCATGCACGCGTCGAAAGGTTTACAATATCCTTTGGTGTACTGCCCCTTCGCATGGGATACCAAAGACAATTCCAAAGAAAACTGGAAAATCCTGCATACCGAAAACCACGAAACCGAGCTGCTGGCAACATCGCAAACCTCGGAAGCAGAACTAAGCCACCTTGCCGACGAAAAGACGGCAGAAGATTTACGTCTGCTTTATGTTGCCCTTACCCGCGCCGAAGAACAGCTCAACATCTACGCCGCCGCCAACAAAAACTGTACGCCAAACAATCCTTTTGCCTACCTGCTCGAAGGTTTGCCAGATGCCGACCGCGAAAGCGTCAGCCAAAGCTATAAAAGCGCGACAGACGTTGTGGAAATGCTCAAGATCAACTGGCAACGCTTTATTAAAAACGCGCCTGAAAATACGGAGTTTACCTTCACGGAAGAAGCCCCGCTGGAAACCGTCTACCAATACAGCCGCCAGCAAGACCAAGCCTTAAGCGCACATAGCATTAAACGCCACGATTTTGACTTTATCCGCCACACCAGCTTTACCGGTTTGAGCCGGCACACCAAGTCAACCGACGAACAACACGAGCCTTTGCAACCTGCCATCGACCCGGCAGAAAGCGCAGACCGTGCCATGCCGTCTGAAAACCTGCCGTCCCCGCTTTCAGACGGCCTCGATATCCACCATTTTCCCCGCGGTACCAATGCCGGCGTATGTTTGCATGAAATGTTGGAAAAACTCGACTTCGCCGCCTCTGCCGAGAGCCAATCCGAAATGATTGCCGAAGTTTTGCAACGCCACAGCTTTGAAGATAAATGGCTGCCGACGGTAAGCACTATGCTTGATACCTGCCGCCTGACGCCTTTAATCGGTGAGAGCCTGTCGCAGATTCCGCCGACCCGACGCCTGCCCGAAATGGGGTTCACCCTGTACATGGACGATTTCAAACTGGACGACTTGCGCCGTTGGTTCGCATCAAGCGAAGCAAACCTGCCGCCCGAATGCGTCCAAGCCGCGCAACTGCTTGATTTCCATGATTTGCAAGGCTATTTAAACGGCTTTATCGATATGGTTTGCCAAGATTCAGACGGCAATGTCGTTTTAATCGACTACAAATCCAACCATTTGGGCAACGATGCAAGCGCGTACACGCAACAGGCGATGAACGAAGCCGTAGCGCATCATCACTACTACCTGCAAGCCCTGATCTACGCCGTTGCCATCGCGCGCTACCATGCCCTGCGCGGCAAGCTGTTGCCCAAAATCGCCATCCGCTACCTCTTCCTGCGCGGCATGGACGGATCGGAACGAGGCATTTGGAAATGGGACATCGATACCGCCCTGCTTTCCACTTTTGTTGAGCGAAAAGCAAATACTTGATAAATCATCTTGTTAAGCCGTCAAAAAGGCCGTCTGAAAATGTTTCAGACGGCCTTTGATTATTTGTGCAAACCGCATTCCTTACTGTCTTTGCTTTCCCACCACCATCGTCCGGCGCGGATATTTTCGCCCAACTTGACCGGACGCGTGCAGGGTTCGCACCCAATGCTGGGATAGCCCTGATGATACAGCGCATTGAGCGGTACTTGGTGCTCGTGCGCATATGCCCAAACGTCCTGCTCTTCCCAATCGAAAATAGGATTGAATTTGGCGATGTTGCGGCCTGTATCCAGCTCTTCAAAATTCAATTCGCTGCGCGTTTCGGACTGGCTGCGGCGTTGTCCGGTCAACCATGCGGGTGCGTTGTGCAAAGCGCGGTTGAGCGGTTCGATTTTGCGGATATAGCAGCAACGGCGGCGCAACTCGACGCTGTCGTACATGGCGGTTGAGCCGAATTCCTCTTCAAATTCATCGGCGGTTTGTCGGTTGGGATAAAACACTTCCAATTCGGTTTGATAACGCGCATTGGTTTCGGCAATCAGTGCGGCGGTTTCAGGATTGAGTTTGCCCGTATTGAGCGTGATGATGCGGATGGGCAGTTTCAGACGGCACACGGCATCGGTAATGACCATATCTTCAACCGCAAGGCTGGATGCGAACACGGCTTGCGGATAGCGTGCGGCAATGTCTTGCAAACGGCGCTCCAAAGCGGCCGCCAACTCAGGCAGGCGGCGGCGTTCGGCATCGCTGATTTCGGGGATTTTCCAGAATTGAGGACGGAATAAAGACATGGCTGGTTGTTCCTAATAATTTTCAGACGGCCTGTTTAAACGGCTGCCGATATGGTTATGGAACAATATTGTCCTGCGCCCTATCTTCAAACGGAAAGAATGCTTTTCTATTTCTTTATAACCAAAGCGTCTGCTGCTGGTTTTTCGGCAGCAAATGACTCACGCCGATACCGATCAGGCGGAAGGCGTCTTCGCGTTGCGGCGGTATGCGTTGCAACAAAGTATGCGCCGCCTGAAGCAGTGAGGCGCTGTCGGGAAGGACGGAAGAATACGTCAGCGAACGCGTGATAATGCGGAAATCGTGGGTTTTGAGTTTGAGGGTAACGCCTTTGGCTTCGACGTTTTTGCGCTCAATCTGCCGCCAAAGGTCTTCGGCAAGGTGCGGTAAATGGCTCGAAGCCTGCGCCAAAGACAAATCTTCGGGCAAGGTGATTTCGGTTGAGATTTGCAGGCGTTCGCGTTCGGCTTTGACCGGCCGCTCGTCGATACCGCGTGCCAAATCATAAAGACGGTAGCCGTAGCGGCCGAAATGGTTTAAAAGTTCGCCACGCTCAAAACGGCGTAAATCGCCGGCAGTCTGCATACCGAGGGCATTCATCTTTTTCAGCGTGACTTTGCCGACACCGGGAATCTTACCCAACGGCAAGCTCTCCAAAAACGCCATGATTTTTTGTGGCGGCAGCACAAACTGTCCGTTCGGTTTGCGCCAGTCGGATGCGATTTTGGCCAAAAACTTATTGGGCGCGATGCCTGCGGAGGCTGTCAAACCGGTTTCTTCAAAAATTTCGGCACGAATGCGTTTGGCCACCTCGCTGGCGTACGGGATATTTTCAAAATTTCGGGTAACATCCAAATAAGCCTCGTCCAAAGACAAAGGCTCGATCAAATCGGTATAACTCCGAAATACAGCATGAATCTGCGCCGAAACTTGGCGGTACAAATCAAAATGCGGCGGCACAAACACCGCCTGCGGACACAGCCTTTTCGCTGTCGCCACCGACATCGCCGAGTGCAAACCGAATTTGCGCGCTTCATAAGAAGCGGCACAAATAACCGACCGCGTACCGTCCCACGCCACAACGACGGGCAGCCCTTTCAGGTGCGGCTGCTCGCGCAGTTCTACCGAAGCGTAGAATGCGTCCATATCGATATGGATGATTTTGCGTTGGGACATGGGAAAAGGTGGATAAGAAAAAGGCTTATTGTAGCAAAAGGCCGTCTGAAGTTTCAGACGGCCTCTATGTTTAAGCCTTATTTTTTACTGGAAAGCTGGTCAAACAATCCGCCGTCGGCAAAGAATTTTTTCATGATTTCTTCCCACGTGCCAAATTTCTCATTCGGATTAAACGTCTCAATTTCAGGGAAATCGGCTTTGTGTTTCGCCAATACTTCGGCATTGCGCGGACGCAGGTAAAGATTGGCGGCCAACTCTTGGGCCGGTTCGCTCCAAAGGTTTTGCAGATACGCTTCGGCAGCGGCGCGTGTGCCTTTCTTATCGACTACGCTGTCCACGACGGCAACCGGTGCTTCGGAAAGAATGGTGTAGCTTGGGTAGACAATTTCAAATTGGTCTTGGGTCAGCTTTTTGCTGACGTAGTTGGCCTCATTTTCAAAGGTAACCAGAACATCGCCGATATGGCGTTGACTAAAGGTCGTTGTCGCCGCGCGGCCGCCGTTTTCAAACACAGGCGTGTTTTTTAGTAATGCGGCCACAAAATCTTTGGTTTTGCCTTCATCGCCGTTATTCACTTTCAAACCATAACCGTACGCACCCAAAAAGGCGTAGCGGCCGTTGCCGGTGGTTTTCGGGTTGGCCAAAACAATTTGCACGCCGTCTTTAGCCAAATCGCCCCAGTCTTGGATGTGTTTCGGATTACCTTTGCGTACCAAGAAAACGACGTTGCTGGTATAAGGTACGGCATTGTCCGGCAGGCGCGTGTTCCAATCGGCTTTGACCAAACCTTTTTTTACCAAAAGCTCGATATCGGAAGTCTGGTTCATGGTCACCACATCGGCAGCCAAACCATTAGCGACAGCCAAAGCCTGCTTGCTGGAGCCGCCGTGAGACTGTTGGACCTCAACCGACTGTCCGCCGTTTTTTGCGGCAAACTCTTTGACAAATAAAGGATTGTATTCTTTATAAAAATCGCGGGCGACATCGTAGGAGACGTTCAGCAATTTGACTTCGCCCCCCTTACCTCCGGCAGCTTGAGAGGCATTGTCGGCGGATTGTTCGGCTTTTGGCGAGCACGCGCTCAAAGCCAGCGCGGTGGTCAAAGCGGCAAAAGAAAGCGTACGGATATTCATGATCGGCTCCTGTTAAAAATATGGGAGCACTTTATCGGGATTGGATGCAAACTGGAAATAATGTTTGCTTTCGCGTTTATCAGTTTTGGTTATATACAATCCGGGCGGAAGTCGGGAAAAAATGCCCACTCAGACAAACATCACAATAAATTGCATATAAATTAATTAGATAAAGATTAAAGTAGCTATTTATACAGGATAAACATACGTTGCAAACAGCATTGCCCAATACGTCAGGCCGTCTGAAAATCCAATATAAATAATTATTTATAATTAAAAAAATATAATCCTTATTATTTACAAAAAATGCAAATAAGAGTAATGTTTCTACTCGCCAAAATACAAGGCCTTTCATTCAACAACAAAATGGAGTGTAGAAACTATGAAACAATGGATGCTTTTAGGATTGCTGGGATTGGGCGCAGTGGCGCAGGCGCACGATGTTTGGGTGGCCGCACCGACACATCAGCCTGCCGGCCAAATCCTGCATGCGGATTTGGGTTACAGCCATGACTTCCCCAATGTCGAAAAAATCGCCGATGACCGCGTGCATATTTTCAAACCGCTGCAATTGACCGGCAGCTCAAAGAAAACCGTTGACATGGTGAATAAGGGCGAAAACTATCAATACGTTTCTAAAGCCGCTTTGCCTGAAGGCTCCTACTGGGTCAGCGCAACCTACAAACCGACTTTCTGGTCGAAAAACCAAGACGGCTGGAAACAGCAAACCTTGAAACAGCTGGCCGGTTCAACCTATTGCGAACAATCGCAAATGTTCGGCAAGAGCTTTGTCCAAGTAGGCAACGGCGCAGTTGATGAAGCTGTGTTGACCCGCCCTATCGGCCAAGAGCTGGAACTGGTTCCGCTGAAAAATCCGAACGAAGTCAAAGCCGGCGGTATTTTGCCGGTCAAAGTCCTGTACAAAGGCGAGCCTTTGGTTAAAGCCACCGTTACCGCCAGCTCGGACACTTTGGCGGAAATGGACTTGGAATCAACCCATGACCACCGCGAACCTCAAGGCTTTTCCGGCAAAACCGATAAAAACGGCGTGGTCAATGTGATTACTCTGATTGACGGTTTGTGGAAAATCAAAGTGGTGAACGAGACCGATTACAGCGATAAAAGCGTATGTCAGAAAGACAATACTTACGCAACGCTGATTGTGCCTGTCGGTACCAAACGCGCGGCTGCACGCCATGCCCACCATCATCAACATTAACAACCATTAAAAAAAGGCCGTCTGAACTTTCAGACGGCCTTCATTTATTCTAATTCATAACCCAAATTTCTAAAAAAACGGGATAATGTTTCCAACTCATCACCATTTAATTGGGCAAAACGGACACGGTTGCAGCCAGTCAAGACCACACTGCCCGTCCAGTGCGCCCCAAAGACGCGCTCTAAAGGGACATTCCTCATTCGATTGATAAACGGTACTTCTGAAGAAAATTGCGTTGCAATATTCGGAGGCGCAAATTTCAAACCCAAGTCCTGCAATGTATAACGGTGTTGCGCCGTCAAAAACATATCCTCGTGGTGCAGCCGCACCAGCCATTCCATACCGGCAATTTTTCCGTCTATCGGCGGCAAAGGCGGCCGGATTTCTACATTTAAACCCAGTTGCCGAGGCATGGTTAAAAGCCGCTTGCTGCGCAGGCTGAAACCGCCGTTCTGCGGCTCGTCCAAATTCGGGGAGTTCTGAATCAGATGCTGTTTGGCCAAATATTGGTCGATTCCCTTCAGGAAAAACTGCCCGTCTGCTTCAGTTTCCAACAAAAGCGACAAAGGTGCGCCGATGTAGTCATATTCCCAATAGGCATCCTGCCAGTTTTGACCGTTCAACACCCAGCCGTCATTTTGAACGATCAAACAATAATCAGTATCGATGTAATACATCAGTTGGTACAAAACAAACAGATTGTATTCCAAATAACCGAATGGCCGGCAAGGCTGATGCAGGATATTTTCCGGCAAACCTTGCGGACAGCTCGGGCTGATCAGCAATCCGCGGCTGCCGGGCAATTCGGCGCAACTGCGGGCAACGGCATACATCGTGCCCTCGGTATAAGAATCTGCACCGGTAATACCCACCACGGTAATGTCAGTAAAACTCATCAATATGTTCCCCTGTTTCAGATGGCCTTTGAGTTATTTACGACGCCTTATTACAGATATCTTTCAAGCGATACAAGGCATCCAAGGCTTCGCGCGGCGTAAGGTTGTCGGGCTGAATTTGCGCCAACGCTTCAGCCAATTCATTGTTCTGCAAATTATCGACAGGCTCAACTTCTTGTTCTTTCCCTTCCTCTTCAACCTCATTTTCAGACGGCATGGCACTGAAAATATCCAACTGCGGACGGTTGGCGGCGGCTTGGTTTTCCAAATCGTTTAAATGCTTTTGAGCCGCTTTCAAAGCGCGGTTGGGCAGGCCTGCGAGTTTGGCAACGGCGATACCGTAGCTTTTGCTGGCAGGGCCGGGTTCGATGTGGTGGAGGAAGACAATGTCTTGGCCTTGCTCAAGTGCGGAGAGGTGCATATTGACTGCCGTAGCATGGGCTTCGGGCAGTTTGGTCAGCTCGAAATAGTGGGTGGCGAAGAGGCTGAAGGATTTGTTTTTTTGCAGCAAATGTTCGGCAATAGCTTGCGCAAGGGCGAGGCCGTCAAAAGTCGAAGTGCCGCGTCCGACTTCGTCCATGAGGACGAGGGATTGCTCGGTGGCGTGGTGGAGGATGTAGGCGGTTTCGCTCATTTCGACCATGAAGGTGGAGCGGTTGGAAGCTAAGTCATCCGATGCACCGATACGGGTAAAGATTTGGTCGATGGGGCCGATTTGGGCTGAATCGGCAGGCACGAAGCTGCCGGTGTGCGCCATGAGGACGATGTGGGCAACTTGGCGCATGTAGGTGGATTTACCGCCCATATTGGGGCCGGTCAAGAGCATGAGGCGGTGTTTGTGGTCGAGACGGGTGTGGTTGGCGGTAAAGTGACGCACTTGTTGCTCGACGACGGGATGGCGGCCGTTTTCGATATGGATGACCGGATAGTCGGCAAACTCGGGGCAGACGAAGCCGCGTTCGGCCGCAATCGCGGCAAACGTAGAAAGTACGTCGAGGGCAGCGGCGGCTTTGGCGGCTTTTTGAAGCTGGGGCAGGGTCGTCTGAATGTCTTTGAGGAGAGCTTCAAACAGGCGTTTTTCCAATGCCAATGCCTGCTCTTGCGCGGTCAGGACTTTGTCTTCAAAGGTTTTGAGCTCGGGGGTGATGAAGCGTTCGGCGTTTTTCAGGGTCTGACGGCGTTGGTAGTCGGCAGGAGCTTGTTCGGCTTGGGCTTTGGAAAGCTCGATGTAGAAGCCGTGGACACGGTTGAACTCGACTTTGAGGGTGGAGAGGCCGGTGCGTTCGCGTTCGCGCGCTTCAAGCTCAAGCAGGAATTCGTCGCCGTGGTTTTGGATATGGCGCAGTTCGTCCAGTTCTGCCGAATAGCCTTGGTTGATGACGCCGCCGTCTTTGAGCCAGACGGTGGGTTCGGGCATCACGGCGGCTTTGAGGGTTTCAGCGACGGGCAGGGTTTCGGGGAAAACGGCTTTGAGGGTTTCCAACAGGCTGCTGCCCTCGGCGGACAATTCGATTTCGGACAGGGCAAACAGGCTGTCGCGCAGGGCGGCGAGGTCGCGCGGGCGGGCGTTGCCAACGGCGATACGGGCGGCGATGCGTTCGATGTCCGCGATGTTTTTCAGACGGCCTTGCAGGGTTTCGTATTGCGAACCCAGCGCGGCAACGGCTTCTTGTCGGGCGCGGATGTGGGCGCGGCTGCGTAAGGGGTGGTGCAGCCAGAGTGCCAAGAGGCGGCTGCCCATGTGGGTGGCGCAGCCGTCGAGTATGGAAAACAGGGTCGGCGATTTTTTGCCGGAGAGGGTTTGCGTGATTTCGAGATTGCGGCGCGTGGCGGCATCCATGCCGATATATTGGCTGTCGGTTTCGAGCGAAATGCCGTCGAGGTGTTGCGGCATCAGGTTTTGCGTCAGGCGGATGTAGTTCAACAACGCGCCCGCCGCGCCGACGGCGGCTTCGTGTTCCTTGCCGTCCAAACCGAAGCCGTGCAGGTCTTGGCAGCCGAAGTATTCGGTCAACAGTTTCGCGCCCGCATCGGCGGCAAACTGCCATGAGTTCAGGCGCGTAATGTTGGCAGAGGTCGTCTGAAAACCATTAGGCAGGCTTTTGCCTTCGGGCAACAGGATTTCCGCCGCCTGCAAACGCGCCAGCTCGTCGGCGAGTTTGTCCGCCGTCGTCAGCTTGGTTTTGAATTCGCCGCTTTGCAAAGATGCCCACGCGATGGCGACGTGTTTTTTATCCGCGTTCACCGCCGCGATGCGGTTGGTTTCCTTGTCTTCCAAAAACGCCGCGTCGGTCAGCGTGCCGGGCGTAACGATGCGCACGACTTTGCGCTCCACCGGCCCTTTGCCCGCGCCGACTTCGCCCACCTGCTCGCACACCGCCACGCTTTTGCCCATCTTCACCAGCCGCGCCAGATACTGCTCCGCCGCGTGAAACGGCACGCCCGCCATCTTAATCGGCACGCCGTCCATCTGCCCGCGTGTGGTCAGGGTGATGTCCAACAGCTTCGCCGCTTCCACCGCATCATCCAAAAACAACTCGTAAAAGTCGCCCATACGGTAAAACACCAGCTTGTCGGCGTGTTGCGATTTGATGGCGAGATACTGCTGCATCATCGGGGAAACAGTGGGTTTGGACATGGAAAAGCCTTAGAAACGCAAAAGCGTTATTGTAACAAAAGGCCGTCTGAAAACCTAAATAAGCTTTCAGACGGCCTTTTATGTGTGCCAAATAAAATTAGTTATAAACGAAAATAATGTCTAAATCTTTCTTCGGCAGGAAATTTTCTTTGACTGCTTGGAAGCGGTTCGGCCCTACTTTGCGCAGGGATTTGTCCCAGCAGAGTGAAATCACGGTATTGGGCTCGCGGTCTATGGTCAGGGTGAATTTACCGATGGGTTTTGCCCAGTTGGCACCTGTGGTCAGGATATAGCCCAAATGGTGATAGACCTTTTCTTCTTTCACATTTTTAAAGTTTTTAAGGAAGTTTTCATCCATACAGTACTCATCTATGAATGCTTTGCTGTCTTTGGCTTTGAGCGAAGGCAGGAAGCTGCCGCCAACCAACGGGGTGTATTGGTGTTTGATTTCGGTTACAGCGTTGGCTTTAAAGGTTTGCTTCCAGCTGTAAATAATCTGCGACGACCAAGACGTCCAGCCCACTATGTTTGATTCGCTGGCTGGAAGCAAGGATTTGATTTTGGGCGAGTTACAAGTACGAATTTTCTCATTGAGCTTTTCGGCATCTTTGTTTTTCGTCCAAGGGTGCATCAGTTCCTGATCGCTCAAACCGCATTTTTTCAAATCGGCGGTCACGTCCACCAGCGAGCCGTTACTCCGTTCAAAATAGGCGCGGACGTGGGCTTGCGAGCGGACAGGTTTGCCGTCGGCGTAAATTCGGAAGCTGTTAACCAAGCCTTTGGTGTCGGCAAAGTCGGAATCGGTGAAAGCAGGAACAATCGGCAAAGGGAAAAGGACGGTTTCGGTAAGGTCTTGCGAGGAGGTGTTTTTAAACCGGTAATGCACGCGAATCTGGTGTTCGCTGATGTATAAATCTTCGCTCTGCATATCGATATGCGGATTTTTCAGATATTTGATGCCGCTTGTGCTGACCGTACCCATACTGTCATTGGCATGAGCGACCCCAGCCAGCAGAAGGAGCAAGATTAAAGCTTTTTGTTTCATGATTTAACCCCTTTGAAACAGGCCGTCTGAAAAACAAGTTTCAGACGGCCTTTACCAGAAGCTTGGTTTTAAGCCAAAGCCACTTCCAAATTATCAATCAGGCGCGTGGTACCCAAACGGGCGGCGGCAAGCACCACCAATTCTTTATCGCCAACATGAGCCACTGCCAAGTTGTGTGCATGGCGGATTTCAACGTAATCAACCACCCAGCCGGCATCGGTCAAACGACGGATACATTCGGCTTCAAGCTGAGCGTAATCCAGATTGCCGTTTTTCAAGGCGGCGGCAATGTTTTGCAACTCTTGATAGAGGCGGGGCGCTTCTGCGCGCTCTGCTTCGCTCAAATATTGGTTGCGGCTGGAAAGTGCCAGGCCGTCTGAAGCGCGGCCGGTGTCGACCGGGACGATTTCGATATTGAAATTCAAGTCTTCGACAAAGCCTTTGATAATCACCAGCTGCTGATAGTCTTTTTTGCCGAAACAGGCGGTATCGGGTTGAACGATGTTGAACAACTTGGTCACAACGGTCGCCACGCCGCGGAAATGGCCCGGACGGAATTTGCCGCACAATTCGTTTTGCAAATGCGGAGGCTCAACATTGAAACGCTGTTCCACATTCGGATACAGCTCTTTTTCATCAGGCGCGAACACGACGGCAACGCCTTCGCCCACCAATTTGTCGGCATCTTGCTGCAAAGTGCGCGGATATTTGTCGAAATCTTCGCCTTGTCCGAATTGCAGGCGGTTGACAAAAATACTGACCACAACGTTATCGGCACGTTTTTTCGCTTCGCGCACCAGCGCAAGATGGCCTTCGTGTAGATTGCCCATGGTCGGCACAAATGCCACTTTTCCGGCAGTTTTGCGCCACTCGCGCAATTCTTTAATCGTATGAATGATTTGCATGGTTTGAAAAATCCTTTATCTTTTCCGCCGCTTCATCAACGGAAATCACGCGCCGATTATACGCTTTTATTCATCAAAAAGGCCGTCTGAAATAAGTTTCAGACGGCCTGGTTTTTATTTTATCCGGCAAACGTATGTTCGACAGATGGGAACGTTTTTGCTTTGACTTCGTCCACATAGGCTTTGACCGCAGCTTGAACGCTGTCTTTGCCCTGCATAAAGTTTTTCACGAATTTGGCGGTTTTACCGGGAAAAATGCCGAGCATATCGTGCATCACCAAAACCTGACCGTCGCAATCCACGCCTGCGCCAATACCGATGGTTGGGCAAGAAACTGTCTCGGTCACTTTTTTCGCCAACTCTGCAGGAACGCATTCCATCAATACGATTGCCGCACCTGCCGCATCATGTGCTTTAGCGTCGTTGAGCAACGCTTCTGCCTTGTCGCCGCGGCCTTGAACTTTATAGCCGCCGAATGCAAACACGGATTGCGGAGTCAGGCCGATGTGGGCGCAAACAGGGATACCGCGCATTTGCAGAAATTCAGTGGTCTCCGCCATCCAGACACCGCCTTCGAGCTTGACCATATGCGCGCCGGCCGCCATCAACTCTGCCGCCGCCGCAAATGCCTGCTCTTTGCTCTGCTGATACGCGCCAAACGGCAAATCACTGACAATCATGGCATTTTTAGTACCGCGAGCCACACATTCAGTGTGGTAGCACATATCCTGCAAGCTCACCGGTAAAGTGGACTGACGACCTTGCACCGCCATGCCCAAAGAATCGCCGACCAGCAATACATCTACTCCGGTATTGTCCATCAGCGCGGCAAAGCTGGATTCATAAGCGGTCAGCATGGCGATTTTTTCGCCCTCTGCTTTCATTTTTTGCAAAGTGTTTACGGTAATCATGGTGTTTTGTGTGTTCCGCCTGACGGGCAGCCCTTTGTTGTAATGGAAACGCGGTATTATAAGGTCTGCTTTTAAAATATCAAAGCATAAGCAAAAAGCCCGACTGCTTTCACAATCGGGCTTTTAATTGGTGCCGGCACCAAGAGTCGAACTCGGGACCCCCTGATTACAAGTCAGGTGCTCTACCAACTGAGCTATACCGGCTTACTGAAATGCTTTGCGGCACCATCAGTCTTTAACTGGTGCCGGCACCAAGAGTCGAACTCGGGACCCCCTGATTACAAGTCAGGTGCTCTACCAACTGAGCTATACCGGCAAGGAAGTCGGCATTATGCCGATAAGTTCCCATTTTGGCAAGCATTTTAAAACAAAGTTACTCACGAAATTATAAAAACCAATGATTTTAAAGAAAATTAAATCCCTGCCTTATCTTTCCATCCAACACACACAAAGGCCGTCTGAAAACCGCCCCAGCGCAAAACATCATTGTTTCTGTTAAAATAACGCCTTTTACATCTTTCGTCTGCACCCATGCCACCCCGCCATCCTTACCGCCGCCTGCGCCCAGCCAAATCCCATCTGCCCGAAGTCGGCATTTCCGAAGAAGGCAATATCCGTTCCCTGCACTTGGGCAGCGACACCATTCAAAGCTCCATGAATGTCGATCATCCGTCCGAGCTGGTGTTGTCGTACAGCCGCGCCATGATGGGTTGGCTGCTGTTTGCAGAAACCCCGCCGAAACACATCACCCAAATCGGCTTAGGTGGCGGCTCGTTTGCCCGTTGGATAGACAGCTATCTGCCCCACACTAAGCAAACCGCCGTGGACATCAATCCGCAAGTCATCGCCGTGGCACGCAGCCTGTTTGAATTGCCGCACGAAGGCGAAAATTTTGAAATTATCGAGGCAGATGGTGCGGAATATATTAAAGTGTTCCGCCACAATACCGATGTAATTTTGGTAGATGGTTTTGACGGCGAACAGATTATTGATGCTTTGGTAGAAGAACCCTTCTTCCAAGACTGCCGCAATGCCCTCTCTCCCGACGGCGTATTTGTCACCAACTGGTGGAGTGGCGACCAGCGTTATCAACGCTTTGTCGAACGCCTGCTCAACGTCTTTGACGGCCGCGTACTCGAGCTGCCTGCAGAAAGCCACGGCAACGTAGCGGTCATGGCATTCCAAAGCAGCCCTAAAGAACAAAATCTCGACAACCTGAAAAAACGCGCCGAAAAATTAAGCGAAAAGTACGGCTTGGACTTCAAACGGATGCTTGCTGATTTGAAAGCCAACAATCAAAACAACGGCAAGAATTTTTATCTGTAAACCGCTTCAGGCCGTCTGAAAAACAAACAAGGACACACTCATGCTCAAACCCGACATCATTCAAATCCCCGGCCCGGCCGGTTTGCTGGAAACCATCTACCTGCCAAGCACACAAGACTCCGCCCGCGGCGTTGCCGTCATCAACCACCCCAATCCCCTGCAAGGCGGCACCAACACCAACAAAGTCATCCAAACCGCTGCCAAAGCCCTCAGCCAGCTCGGTTTCCATTGCTACCTGCCCAATTTGCGCGGCGTAGGCAATAGCGAAGGCGAACACGACTACGGTCGCGGCGAAACGCAAGACTGCATTGCCGTTATCGACTACGCCCGCGCGCAACATCCTGACGCGCCGCAATTCGTCCTGGCCGGTTTCTCATTCGGCGGCTACGTTTCCACCTTTGCCGCACAAGCGCGCACGCCTGATTTGCTGTTGCTGATGGGCGCCGCCGTCCATCACTACACCGACCGACCGGAACCATCCGACGTTCCCGATGTCGCCAAAACATTGATGATTCATGGCGCGGAAGACGAAGTCGTCGAAATCAACAAAGTCCTGACATGGGCAGAACCACAAGGCCTGCCTGTTGTCACCATTGCCGGTTCGTCCCACTTCTTCCACGGCAAACTCATCGTTTTGCGCGATACGATTACACGGTTTGCACCGGCTTTATTAGGTTAAAATCCGGCTACAAAATAAAACAAGGCCGTCTGAAAGCTTTTTCAGACGGCCCTGTTTGTATGAAACCTTATTATCTCAATATCAGGCTCAAGTATTCAGAAATCCATAAAGGATTTTCTGCTTAACATATCAATTCTGAGTCAACCAATACTGCAAACCAATCAAAGTCTTACCATCTTTGATTTCATCGTTTGCCAATGCATTGCGCACCTCGTCCTTGCTCATCAGGACGGTTTCTGTAATTTCATCCTCATCGTTGCTCAACTCGCTGCCCAAACGTACGCCTTGCGCTTGGTAGAGATACATTTTTTCATCGCAAAAACCGACTGCAGTATAAAAGGAGTACAACAGTTTGACACTGTCGGCGACATATGGCGTTTCTTCCGCCAACTCACGCAAAGCGCATTCGGCAGGATCTTCGCCTGCAATATCCAATTTACCCGCCGGCAATTCCAACGTTGCCTGATCAGCGGCATAACGCCACTGGCGCACCAAAACAACTTTGCCGTCTTCCGTTTCCGCCAACACACACGCAGCACCCGGATGGCGGATCACAACCCGTTGGCTTTCATTGCCGTTGGGCAGGCGCACCCGATCGCGGCTGATGGTAACAAAAGAACCTTCATAGATTGGCTCGCTGCTTAATTTAGTTTCTTTCAAATCCATTTTTTACCTCATTTCCAAATTATTAAATATTAAAGGCCGTCTGAAATTTTACAGAAATAAACTCAGAGGATGACTTCTCTAATAGTTACCGCTGATGTCGTTGTTGCAAACGCTCCGTATGTGTTCGCAGCTTCTCACTATTTGCTTGGTAGTCACTTGAAGACAATACAGCAACTATTGCCTCTACCTCATGAGGAAGCAATAAGGCCGTCTGAAAATTCTTAATATAAGCCGCCGCCTGCCTAATACGGCAAACATTGGGTGGCATTTTCGATTTCAACTCACAATCACCTAAGAAAACTACCATTGAATGAAACTTCTCCTCAGGAAATTGCAATAGTTCTGACAATGCTTTGATATGAGCATAATTCTGACGCAACGGGTTTTGGAAATAATGTTTCTGTTTATAGATGATTTGCGTCCATTTAGATTGCTTTTCACTACCAAAAATCCAACCTGTGTAATTTTTAGTTTCTATCACAAATATCCCAAAAATTGAGACATAAATATGATCAATTTGTGTCGTACCATCTCGAGATGGAATAATTAAATCGTGAAACTCAAAATAAGTTTTCTCATCTAAATTTTTTCCAATTACAGAACGAACTGCTATTTCCCCCATGCTTCCCTTTATTTTAGGATTTCTCAACAGTGCTTTGAATAAAAGCAAAGGAATAATGATTAGAAAAATCCAAAATATACCTGACATACTTCCCAATATTTGTTCAATCATGACGTTTTCTTTTTTATTTAAAACTAAAAATTTATATATTTATGATTTATTCCCGAGTACGTTCAATTTCAATACCAACCTGCGCCACATCAGGCAAGATGCCCGGTTTCACAATACGGACGCGCACTTTGGCCGCACCAAAATCATTTAAAATCAATTGGGCAATATGTTCAGCCAACGTTTCCAGCAGTAAAAAATCCTGTTCGGCAAGGTTGCGGCGTACGACTTCACATACTTCGCCATAATGGATGGTGTCGCCGATATCGTCGCTCATGCCCGTACGCTCGGGAACACTGATTTCCAAATCCAAAATCAAAGTCTGTTTACGCTCACGTTCCCAATCATATACGCCGATTAAAGTATCGGCCTTCATGCCGTACAAAAAGATTTTATCCATTTGCCTGTCCGTTTTTTTGATAGAATAACCATTCCCATTTTAAGTAAAGCACCCAAAATGTTCAATGTACTTGCCATTATTGCCGCCTATCTTATCGGCTCCCTGTCTTTTGCCGTCATCGTATCAAAATATTACGGCATGGACGATCCGCGCACTTACGGCTCCGGCAACCCCGGTGCCACCAACGTCTTGCGCAGCGGTAAGAAAAAAGCGGCCGCACTGACCCTGCTCGGCGATGCTGTAAAAGGCTTGGTTGCCGTCATCTTGGCGCGCTGTCTGCAAGATGCTTTAGATTTATCGGATGCAACAATAGCCCTGGTCGCCATTGCCGCATTGGTCGGCCATATGTGGCCAATATTTTTCAATTTTAAAGGCGGCAAAGGCGTAGCCACCGCATTGGGTGTTTTGCTCGCCCTCTCTCCCGTAACCGCCCTGCTCTGCGCCTTGATTTGGCTGCTTATGGCGTTCGGTTTCAAAGTCTCCTCCCTCGCCGCACTGGTCGCCACCGTCTGCGCACCCATCTTCGCCTTCTTCATGATGCCACACACCTCTTGGGCATGGGCAACCGTATTCATTGCAGCATTGGTGTTGTACCGCCATAAAAGCAATATTCAAAACCTGATTCAAGGCAAAGAAAGTAAAATCGGAGATAAAGCCGGAAAATCTTAAAAGTGTAGTGCAATCAATAAAAGGCCGTCTGAAAGTATATTTTTCAGACGGCCTTTTGTATTATTCAAAAATAGCAAAATATCCGTATAAATCAACTGAACATCAAGATAACCCTTAAACTTTCAGTGACAATAACTATTTCTAAAAAATAAAGCCTTGCCAACTTGATGATAAACCAATCAACAAGACCTCAGATGCTTTTCTATTCGTGTTCTTCCAACTGCGCTGCAACGCTGCGAAAATTCAGTAAAGCCGCTTCGATATTCTCAATAATTTCATCGGCCAAAATATCAGGGGCGGGCAGATTGTCCAAGTCGGTTAAAGAATGGTCTTTCAGCCAGAAAATATCCAAGCTGGTTTTTTCGCGCTGATTGATTTCATCGATACCAAATTTACGCCAGCGTCCGTCGGGATTGTTTTCGGCATGATAGGTTTCCACACGTTTTGAACGGTCTTCGGGGCAATAGCAGGTAATGAAATCTTGTAAATCTGCCAACTGCATCGGTTTTTTCTTCAGTGTGTGATGCACATTGGTGCGGTAGTCATATATCCAAACTTCTTGGGTAATCGCTTGCTCTTGTGCGGGGCGGTTATCAAAAAACAACACGTTTGCCTTAACTCCATTCGCGTAGAAAATACCCGTTGGCAAACGTAAAATTGTATGCAAGTCAGTAATTTGCAAAAGCTTCTTACGCACGATTTCGCCTGCGCCGCCTTCAAATAACACATTATCGGGCACGACTACGGCAGCCCGTCCGTTGTTTTTGAGCATGGTGTAAATATGCTGTAAGAAGTTGACTTGTTTGTTGGAAGTGGTTGCCCAAAAGTCTTGGCGGTTATAGACAAAATCTTCGGTTTCGGCTTCGCCCTCGGCATTGGTAATGGTCATGCTGCTTTTTTTACCGAATGGCGGATTGGCTAAAACCAAGTCCACTTTGCGTGCGCTTGGCGCAACCAAGGAGTCATCGGAACTAATCGGGCTATCGCCGTCCATTTCGCCGATGCCGTGTAAAAACAGATTCATCAAACACAAACGGCGCGTATTGGCGACGATTTCATTGCCGAAAAACGTCCCGTTTTTTAACCGCGCTTTTTGCTCGGTGTTTAGATTGGCGTGTTTTTCCAAATAACTGTATGCCGCTAATAAAAAGCCGCCGGTGCCTGCTGCCGGGTCGGCAATCAGGGTATCTACCTGCGGGCGGACACATTCGACAATTGCTTGAATCAAAGCGCGCGGCGTAAAGTATTGCCCCGCGCCTGATTTGGTATCTTCGGCATTTTTTTCCAAAATGCCTTCATAAATATCGCCTTTCACATCCACGCCCAAGCGTGTCCATTTGGTTTCATCAATCATCGCCACCAAACGTGATAATTTGGCCGGGTCTTGGATTTTGTTTTGCGCCTTGGCAAAGATTTGGCCAAGCAAGCCTTTGCGCATACTTAAATCGCGCAACAAAGCGAGATAATGGCTTTCCAATTCCGCGCCCGTGCGGTCGGTCAGACTTTTCCAGTTGTATTCTTGCGGAATGCCGACATCACGATTGTAGGGCGGCTGGCTGTACTCAAATGCCATCTTCAAGAAAATCAGATAGGTAATCTGCTCCAAATAGTCGCCGTAGCTCACGCCGTCATCGCGCAGCATATGGCAGAAACTCCAAACCTTTTGGACGATAGCGTTTGATGTATGGTTTTGCGTTGTGGTCATATTCGTTTTCTCTTTAATTTATTTATCCAAAAGGTTACCTGAAAAAGCCGCTTTTAAGACTGCCTGTTTGAGCAGCTCGGCTTGTTTGAGTTGTTTGGCAAGTTCGGCGGCGAGTTGGTCGCAGGCGGTGAGTTTGCTTTCTAAAATGGCAACGATTTGGGTTTGTTCCGTTAGAGAACAGATAGGAAACAACATATTTTCTATAATTGTTTTATTTAATGCTTTTTGATTGTTTCCTGAACCAATTCGTCTTGTCTGTTCATAATTAAACATAAAAAAATAGTAAAGGTACTCAGAAAGTAAATACTTTTTATTTACTCTGATTGCTGCTGTATTTTGATTGTGGCAAGCCTCTATTTTTAGAATTCCTGCTTGTCCTCTTGTTTTTCCCTCTCCAATCATTGCAAGCATGACTGTTCCAATCGGATGAATATTTGTAGATGAGTTGCTAAGACCTAAATTAGTTATTTTCTCTTTTGTCTCAAGAATATTGGAAAAATTGACTTCACCACTGCTTACCCAAGAAATATCACCGTCCCAATATTCATTATTCTTGCGACTTGGTGTAGAACCAACAAAAACATCTGTAGTATCACCCAAACTACTTTCTAGCCACCCCCTCGGCAAATCTGCAACATTTTCTTCAAATTTGACCGCTTGTGTCGGTGCTTTGGGCTTGCTCGGTTTTTTCCCTTCTTTTCCATTTTGTTCCCATTGGCTGACGGCTGTTTGCCAGTCGGCAAGCTGTTGGGCGTGGTGTTGTTCGCGGGCCGTCTGAATTTGGGCGAGCAGTTCGTTTTCAGACGGCAAGGTATCTGCGTGCTTGCTGCGCCATTCTTTGGTAAGTTCGCCGTTAAAGGCGTTTTTAAGCAGGGATTGGCGGTATTGTTGGATTTGCTGCGCTGCGGTTTTCAGACGACCTATGCCTTCGTCGATTTCGTCAAACAGGCTTTCGATTTTATTGACGATGGCTTGTTGGGTTTCTTTGTTGGTTGGGTAAACAATCGGTAATTTTTTTAATGTAGGGCTAGAAACTTGTTGAAACGTTGTACCAGTGCTATTTTTTAAAAGATATGCCTCACTATTCATTAAAGAATACCAAATAAATTTAGCTTCAACGTTTGCATTAACTTCAATTCCTGCAACACCGCGTCCCAAACAATAAACCTTATCGCTTAAATTCAAGCGTCCAATTGTTGCTCGAATGCAGATAATAATGTCATTGGTCTTGCTTAATTTAGTAGCTTCGTTGGTATATTGTTTAGGAGATGGATATATATTGCCCAAATCACTTGCACCGCCAATTAGCAGATAACCTTCTTTTTCTTTGTTGTAAGATTTTCCGTTTGGAGATTGCCCCATTTTTACAATAGAAATCTCCCCCAAAGTCGTTTTTTCCCACCCTTTCGGCAATTGCTGTTCTGTGGTCATTTTTATGCTGTCCATTGTCGGTTAATCTCGTCTAATAGGGTGTTAAAGTCTTGGTCGTTGGCGGCAATTTCACTCAATACATCATAGGCTTGCCCCAAGCCACCGTATTGATTGAACGGGGTGAGTTCAAAGTCGTTTTCTTCGATGGCAAAGGAAGTGATGATGTGGTCACGAATCATGGTCAGCCATTGCATTTGTTCTTCAGTCAGCGGTTTGTCGGCGCGGGCGTTGTGTTCAAACGTCCATGTTTGGAAGTTTTTACGCACGGTTTTGGTAAACGGGGTGATTTTGTCATCAATGCCAATCACGCGGCGAACAAGGCTGACTAAGGCGGTGAGTTCGCTTTCTACCTGTTCGCTGACGTTATCCAAACGCGCGTATGCCTGCCAAATATGACTGAATGCCAATTTCGGTTTGGCTTTTTTGATGGCGGTTGCCAGCTCTTTAATCATCGCAAGGCTTAAGGCTTGGCGTTGATAAGGCTGATTATAGAAAATCTGCAAGGCGGTAATTTCGTCTTTGTTGTTGTGTATCCATTCGGCAAAATCTTGGGTCAGGGTTTCATCATTTTCTGCCCAGCCTGCGTGGATGACTTCATCAATCTCGGCGTCAATTTTCTGCTCGTTTTGTTTGCGGATGTCGTCCAACGTGGTGATGAGTTCCATGGAAAGCGGACGTGTGGCGGCTTTGACGCGCTGTTTTTGTATCTGTAAAACGGTTTTTTCAGACGGCGTCTCATCGATGGAAATGCCTTCTTGCTCGCAAGCTGCCCGATGGATTTCATCGGCATTGATAGCGTGAAACAGGTCTTTGACCAATTGCGGTAATGGGACGCCGCCTGTAATGGCGGTGATCTGCTGCTGTTGTTCGTCATCCAGCTGTTTGTTTAAACGGGCAAGGCGCGCGGCTAGGGAGCTGATGCTGTCGCTATCAAATGCGCCGCCGAAGACGACAGCTTTTCCTAAATCGGAAAAGCTGACCGAACGCTTGGTGTCTAATTGTTGGCTTGCCGTTTTAAGCGATTTGGTAACACCGATGGCATCAACAATCACATAATGGGTTTTGGCTGATGATGCGGAAGGGCTGACTTTTTGCAAGCCTTCTTTATCAAGCGTGCGTGTGCCGCGTCCTTTCATTTGCTCAAAATAGTTGCGGCTTTTGACATCGCGCATAAACAGCAGGCATTCGAGCGGGCGGACATCTGTTCCCGTGGCAATCATATCGACGGTAACGGCGATGCGCGGGTTGTAATCGTTGCGGAAATTCGCCAAGACGGTTTTGGGTTCTTCGCCTTGCTCAATGATTTCTCCGTTCTCGCCCACAATATCGTCTTTGGCTTTGTAAGTGATTTTTTTGCAAAATTCGTTGCCTTGTCCGAACTCTTCCCGCACCATTTTGATGATGTCGTCGGCGTGGCTGTCGTTTTTGGCAAAAATCAGGGTTTTTGGCACTTCTTGACGATTTGGGAACATTACGGGCAAATGGTCTCGGAAAGTACGGATAATGGTGCGGATTTGGCTTGGATTGACAACATCTCTGTCGAGTTGCTTGGCGGTATAGTCTTCATCGCTATCTTGCTGCTGCCAGCGTTTACGGCGTGTGGTGCGTTCGCGGTGTTCGACCAGCTCTTCTGCTTTGAATTTGCCGCCATCCAGGCTGATTTTGGTATTGATCAGATAGACTTCATTGCCTACGTTTACGCCATCGGCAACGGCTTGCTCGTGGCTGTATTCGCTGACCACGTTTTGATTGAAAAAACCAAAAGTGCGGTTGTCCGGTGTGGCCGTTAAGCCAATCAGATAAGCATCAAAATAATCCAGCACTTGCCGCCACAGGTTGTAAATGGAGCGATGGCATTCGTCGATAAAAATAAAATCAAAAAATTCGGGTGGCAGATCCGGTTGATAGGCAACGGGCAATGGTTCTTTTAAGCGGTTTTCCCATTCTTCCAATTCTATGCTGTCATCCGGTATCGCCAGATCTTCCCCTTTTAATAGGGAATACATGCGCTGAATGGTACAAATGCAAACTTCTACGCCGTTGGGAATGTGCGGCGATTTAATAACTTGAGCGTTGTAGAGTTCGGTAAATTTGCGGTTGTCGTCAGACGGGGTAAAAACCAACATTTCCTGCTCGGCCTGTTCGCCCAAATTGACGGTATCGACTAAAAACAAGATGCGGCGTTTGCCTGTGTATTTGAGCAAGCGATACATAATGCTGATGGCGGTATAGGTTTTGCCTGCACCTGTGGCCATTTGAATCAAGGCGCGCGGTAAATCTTTTGCCAAAGAATCTTGCATATTTTCGATGGCGGTTAATTGGCAATCGCGCAAGCCGAGTTCAGCCGCAGACAGATGGTTGGGATTGAGCGCAGGTATGGCTTTAAGTTTGGCACGCAGGGTGTTTTTGCCTTCTTTTGCCCATTTTTTCAATGTCTCGGGGCGGTGAAAGTTGAATACTTCACGGGCACGCGGGGCGGGATCGTTGCGGTTGGTAAAGCGGGTAATGACGCCCGTGCTTTCATATAAAAAAGCAATATCCGCTTGCGGGATATGTTTGAGTTCGCTATCTGCATAACGCGCGCTTTGCTCTTCAACTGTGTTGAGCTTATGGCCAAAGTTTTCTTCTTTGGCTTCAATAATGGCAACCGGCTCTCTATCAACAAATAGCAAATAATCTACTGGCCCGCTGTCTGTAGGGTATTCACGCACTGCTACACCCAAACTATTATTGGGATTAAAGTGCTTCACCGACTGTATCGTCCAGCCTGCCTGCTTTAATTTTTGATCAATAATGTCGCGGGCTTGCTGTTCGGGATGTTGGTTGTAGGTTATTTGTTTTCCCATATATTTTTCCTAGGTATCTCGTTAGCTTTTATAAGAAATTAAAAATAAAACTGTCCCATGCCTTATTAATAGAATTGCAATGACTGTATATTTTGGAACTGTTTTTCTTGATCATCGCAGAATTGACTTTAGATTTTACTACATGGGATTAATTACAGTAAGAAATTTGCTGATAAACAGTTTTCTAAAAAAGAAAAGCCCTCTAAATATACCTATTAAAGATATTTAGAGGGCTTTAAATTAACTTAACCTTAATTTATTAAGTAACTTAGAACGGAATATCGTCGTCGATATCATCAACCGGAGCAGTCGGTTGTGCTGGGGCAGGACGACGGGCTGGGGCGGCTGGGGGTTCTTGAGCTGGGGCAGATTGGTATTGCTGCTGTGGCGCTTGTTGGTAGCTGCTTTGGCTTGAATGACCGCCTTGGTTGTAGCCGTCATCGTATGGTGCACCGCCGCTGTTGTCGTTGCGGCCGCCGAGCATTTTCATTTCGTTGGCGATGATGTCGTAAGCGGTGCGCTCGATGCCGTCTTTGCCTTGGTATTTACGGCTTTGGATACGGCCTTCCAAATACACTTGGCTGCCTTTACGCAGGTATTGACCGGCGATTTCGGCGAGTTTGCGGTACATGGTGATGTTGTGCCATTCGGTACGTTCTACGCGTTGGCCGTTGCGGTCGTTCCACGTTTCACTGGTGGCAACGCTGAAGTTACAGACGGCCTCGCCGTTGGGCATATAGCGGACTTCTGGGTCGCGGCCGAGGCGGCCGATGAGGATAACTTTATTCAATGACATTTTACACTCCTATGATAATTTTTTCGGCGGCCTCTTGGTTGAATCCTTTTTGCAAGGCCTTGATATAAATGGTTTGTTTGTCCGCGCTAAAGCTAATGCTTTCAACGCCTTCAATTTCGGTCAATTTTTGGTAGAGCAAATCCGGATTTTGTTGCCATTCGGCGTTAAGTGGATAGCTGAGGTTTTTGACGGGTTTCGGTGCCGGCGAAATGACTGCCAATACCAGCCACAGCAACATCAATACGCTACAAAAGGCAAATACGCCTACAAAACCGTATTTTTGGAACAATAAACCACCGGTTGCGCCGCCGACAAACAAGCCGACCGACTGCATGGTGTTATACACGCCCATCGCGGTGCCTTTCAAATCGGACGGAGCGATTTTCGACACCATAGACGGCAGGCTGGCTTCCAATACATTGAAACCAATAAAATAAACAATCAGATAAGCGGTAATCAACCATACCGAGTGCATTCCAAACAGCAGACCGATTTGCGCCGCGGCAATGCAGACGATACCTAGGATAAACACTTGTTTGAGTTTGTTGCGCGTTTCGCCGACGATAATCAGCGGCACCATAATAATCAGGCCGGTAATGGTTGACGGCAGATAGACTTGCCAGTGATGGATTTTTTCCAAACCCAACTGCGTCATGGCAAACGGCAATGCGGTAAATAAAGCCATTTGCGCCGCATGCAAGGCAAAAATACCGAAATCGAGATTGAGCAGTTGGCGGTTTTTCAATACTTCGCCCATACGAGAAGGCTGCGCCTGCGTGTCTTCGTGCATTTTGGATACTTCAGGATCAGGCGTCATCCAGGCAACCACGCCGATACTAATTACAGTCAGAATACCGGTCAGCGCAAACAGGCCGGATACGCCGATAAAGCTGGCAATCATCGGGGCAAGCACTAGGCTGACAGAGAAGGTCAAGCCGATACTCAGGCCGATCATCGCCATCGCACGCGTCCGCACTTCATTACGGGTCAAATCCGCCAGCAAAGCCGTTACCGCCGCGCTGACGGCACCCGCGCCTTGAATGGCACGCGCGGCAACCAACATCTGCAGGCTGTCGGCAACTGCGGCCAAAAAACTACCCGCCGCAAACACAATCAAGCCGGCATAAATCACTTTTTTACGGCCGAACTTATCAGAAGCCATGCCCAAAGGCAGCTGCAGCAAAGCCTGTGTCAGCCCGTAAATACCCATCGCCATACCGACCAACGCTTTATTGTTTTCTGCGCCGGGCAACGAAGCGGCATACATCGCCAAAACAGGCAACACCAAAAACATCCCCAACATACGCAGTGCGTAAACGCCGGAAAGTGTGGTACTGGCACGCCACTCGTGCGGAAACATTTGAATGCGGTTATCTCTTGCCATAAATAATGTTTCAGACGGCCTTAAGTTTGCGAAAGGCCGTCTGAAAGTGTGAATTAACAGATTTTCTGATTATACAGGATTCAAAGGAATTGCATGGGGTCAAATCGCAAGCCGTTTATTGCAAACCCGCTCCATCAGTATAAAACGGTTTGGTTTCAACAAAAAACAATGTCACGCAAGATCTGCCCTATCCCATTTATCCCGAATCAACCCCACTGCCATCTATTTCGCCACGCGCCTAACACGGCATTTGGATATTTGTTACTGCCCAAGCTGCCGTTAAACCTTGCCAAAGCGCGGACAATATTGCCTTTTTCGATATTGTTGTAATGGCGAAGAATGGTGCAACCATAGCGCAGATTGGTGCGGATATCGAAAAGGTTGTGTGACGGATTACCGATATAGTTTTTCCAAAACGGCATCACCTGCATCAAACCGCGCGCGCCCACGCCGCTGATGGCATATTGGCGAAACGCGCTTTCCACTTCAATCAAACCTAAAATCACTTGAGTATTGAGTCCGGCACGACTGCTTTCGTATTGAATATTGACCAACAGGCGGCGGCGCTCACCCTCATCGGGAATAAAGCGTGCCAATCGGGAAGACATCGCCGCCAACCAACGCTCCCCTTCCCTCGAATCGGCAAACACCAGCCGCGCAGGGCTGGCACTATTGATCGAACTGCGCATCACGGAAGCCACATCATCGGCCAGCGTTTCTTCACGTTGCGCCCCCGCCCATGCGGTCGCAGGCGTCAAAAGCATGGCTCCGCCGACTTGCAACAGACGGCGGCGCGATAAAAATAAGGAATCTTGGTTTTCCGATTTCATGTGTTTTCTCTTTTTAGGCCGTCTGAAAAGTTCAGACGGCCTTTGATATATTGGCTTAAAGTCAGCATTATAAAATACATCTATGAGCAGAATCAAAGAGCTGTATACCTTTTATTGTCAAGTGATACCGCCTCAAGTAACATTTAGGTTTTTCTAATCAACCGGTATTTTTTATGACCACCACTCCCGCCAACGTTTTAGCCTCCGTCGACTTGGGTTCCAACAGTTTCCGCCTGCAAATCTGTGAAAACAACAACGGCCAGCTGAAAGTCATCGACTCGTTCAAACAAATGGTTCGCTTTGCCGCCGGCTTGGACGAACAAAAAAACCTGAGCGAAGCCTCTCAAGAACAAGCCTTGGAATGTTTGGCAAAATTTGGCGAACGCCTGCGCGGATTCCAACCCGAAAACGTGCGCGTGGTGGCCACCAACACTTTCCGCGTCGCCAAAAACATCGCCCAATTCCTGCCCCGTGCCGAAGCGGCGTTGGGCTTCCCCATCGAAGTCATTGCCGGCCGTGAAGAAGCGCGTCTGATTTACACCGGCGTAGTGCATACCCTGCCGCCCAAAGGCGACAAAATGCTGGTTATCGACATTGGCGGCGGCTCGACCGAATTTGTCATCGGCTCGGATTTGCAACCACTGACTACAGAAAGCCTGCCTTTGGGCTGCGTAACGTACAGCATGCGCTTCTTCCAAAACAAAGTGACCGCCAAAGATTTCCAAGCCGCCGTTTCCGCCGCGCGTATCGAAATCCAGCGCATCAGCAAAATGATGAAGCGTACCGGTTGGGATTTCGCCATCGGCACTTCCGGCTCGGCAAAATCCATACGCGACGTTTTGGCGGCCGAATTGCCGCAAGAAGCCGACATTACCGCCCAAGGCATGCGTTATCTTGCCGATAGGATTATCGAGGCCGGTTCGGTAAAAAAAGCCAAATTTGAAAACCTCAAACCCGAACGCATTGAAGTTTTTGCAGGCGGATTGGCTGTGATGATGGCCGCTTTTGAAGAACTCTCGCTGACCAAAATGACCGTTACCGAGGCCGCACTCCGCGACGGTGTGTTCTACGACTTAATCGGCCGCAGCCTCAATGTCGATATGCGCGAACAGACAACGGCAGAGTTCCAAAAACGCTACCACGTCAGCCTCAACCAAGCCAAACGCGTTGCCGATACCGCGCAAGCCTTCATGAACAGCCTGTGCCACGCCAAAAATGTAACCGTTCAAGAGCTTGCCCTGTGGAACCAATACCTCAGCCGCGCAGGCCGTCTGCATGAAATCGGTTTGGATATTGCCCATACCGGCTATCACAAACACTCCGCCTATATTCTCGAAAACGCCGATATGCCGGGCTTCTCACGCAAAGAGCAAACCATTTTGGCGCAACTGGTTATCGGCCATCGCGGCGACCTCAAGAAAATGGCGGACATTATCGGCAACAACGAAATCATGTGGTGTGCCGTATTGTCCCTGCGCCTGGCCGCCCTCTTCTGCCGCTCGCGCCTGCCGCTTGATTTGCCGCCGCAAACCCAGCTTCGCGTCGATGAAAACAACCACGGCTTTATCTTGCGCATCAGCGCACAATGGCTGGAGCAACACCCGCTCATCGCCGATGCGCTGGACTACGAAAGCGCGCAATGGCAAAAAATCGATATGCCTTTCTCGGTTCAAGCACAATAAACCGCGCTCCGTTATAATAGGCAGCTTTTCAAAATCCAAACCGCAGGCCGTCTGAAAACGACAGCCTGCCATACATCAAGGAAAACCATGAGAAAACCCCAACGCGGCTACGCCCGCCAAGACCGTGTCAAAGAACAAATCATGCGCGAGCTTGCCGAACTCGTCCGCACCGGCCTGAAAGACCCGCGCGCCGGTTTCATCACCATCAACGAAGTCGAAGTCACCCGCGACTACAGCCACGCCACCGTGTTCTACACTGTCCTCGACGACAGCACGCGCGACATTACCGAAGAAGCTTTGGAACACGCCAAAGGCCATTTGCGCAGCGAATTGGCCAAACGCATCAAACTCTTCAAAACGCCCGAACTACACTTCAAATACGACGAATCACTCGAACGCGGCATGAGCATTTCCAGCCTGATCGACCAAGTGGCGGCGGAAAAACCGGTTGAAGACTGATTGATTAAAACACGCAGGCCGTCTGAACCCTTTCAGACGGCCTGAACATTAATATTCCCTAATTAATATGACCAATAAACCCACCAAACGCCCTGTCAACGGCGTTCTTCTCCTCGACAAACCCGAAGGCCTTTCCAGCAACACAGCCCTGCAAAAAGCGCGACGCTTGTTCCGTGCCGAAAAAGCCGGGCATACCGGCGTACTCGATCCTTTGGCCACAGGGCTTTTGCCTGTTTGCTTCGGCGAAGCGACCAAGTTCGCCCAATATCTGATTGATGCCGACAAAGCCTATACGGCCACGCTGAAACTGGGCGAAGCCAGCAGTACGGGCGATGCAGAAGGTGAAATCGTTGCCACCGCACGCGCCGATATTTCATTGTCCGAATTTCAGACGGCCTGCCAAGCCTTAACGGGCGATATCCGCCAAGTGCCTCCCATGTTTTCCGCCCTCAAACACGAAGGCAAACCGCTGTACGAATACGCACGCAAAGGCATCGTTATCGAACGCAAAGCGCGCGATATTACGATTTACTCCATTGATATCACTGAATTTGATACCCCCAAAGCCGTGATAGACGTACGTTGCAGCAAGGGTACTTACATCCGCACCCTCAGCGAAGATATCGCCAAACACATCGACACATTCGCCCACCTGACCGCCCTGCGCCGTACTGAAACAGCAGGCTTTACCATTGCCCAAAGCCACACGCTCGAAGCTTTGGCAGAATTAGATGAAGCCGAACGCGATGCCTTGTTGCTGCCTTGCGATGTTTTGGTGCAACATTTCCCCAAACTCGAGCTGAACGACTACGCCGTTACCATGCTCAAACACGGCCAACGTCCCCAGTTTATCGAAGACATTTCCGCCGAACAGCCCATCCGTGTGTACAGCCGAGACGGCACATTTATCGGACTGGTGGAATATCAAAAAGAAATAGGCCGTCTGAAAGCCTTGCGCCTGATGAATACCGCCGACAAATAACTTCCTGTAAAGAGAACCAATCATGAAAGTCTATACCGCCGCCCAAATGCGCGAACGCGAGCAAGCAGCCGTCGATAAAGGCACAAGCTTCGACCAACTGATGGAAAATGCCGGTAGCTCTGCCGCGCAAGACCTCATGCAGCGTCATCCTCAAGCCGGACGCGCCCTGATCGTTTGCGGCAAAGGCAACAATGGCGGCGACGGCCTAGTCATGGCAAGATATATGCAGGCGCAAGGTTGGCACATCGACATTCTGTTTTCACTCGGAGAAAACCTCTCCCCTTTGGCTCAAACCAATCGCGAACGCCTTAACGGTTTGCCCCATATTGAATTTATTACCAAGCAAGAGCTGGAAGGCCGTCTGAAAAAAGGTTACGACATCATTATCGAAGGCATATTCGGCACAGGCTTCAGCGGCGCGCTTCCAGCAGAAATCGCCGCCCTCTGCCGCCAACTCAATCATTCAGACGGCCTGAAAGTCGCCCTCGATATTCCCACCGGCCTCAACTGCGACACCGCCGAAGCCGATCCCGACACATTCCGCGCAGATCTGACCTACACCTTTGCCGCCTACAAACCGGCGCATTTAAGCGAGTCCGGCAAAACCTATTGTCAAGAAACCGTCTGTTTACCTATTGGCATTGATTAAATGTCTATAAAAAATAACAGGGTGCAATTTTGCGCCCTGTTATTTTTGTTTACTTCCAAATCTGCGCCAATTTAATCCCCAGCGCCGTCAAACCAAACGAACCGAAGACATGCAGACAGGTTGCCATCAAAGCCATGCCCCAACGTTGTGCCTGCATCAAACCCACCATCTCCACTGAAAAACCTGAAAATGTGGTCAAGCTGCCGAGAAAGCCGGTAATCCAAAGCAAACGCCATTGCGGATCGGTTAAGAGTTCCGCCAATACGCCGATCAGCAGCGCACCCAGCCAGTTTGCCGCCAATGTACCGATAGAAAAAGGCGCAGAAGACACCAGCACCAAGCCAAACAGCCAACGCAATACAGCCCCGACAGCGGCACCGCAAACAATGGGAAAAATATAAGCAAACATAACAAGTTAAAAATTCAATTCAAAAAGCAGGCCATCCGGTCATTTAGGCCGTCTGAAAACCAAGCAAGGATGCCTTCATATCTTATTGCCAAATCTTAGGCGCGGATTTCAAATACCTGTCGTCATCGAAAGTACAAATCCATTGCGGCTTGAGCGCGATAAAAATGGCTGTTGAAATACCGCTCAAAAATGCCTCTGCCCAAGCGATTAAGAAGAAAACAGGAAAAGCAGTTTTCCATAATACCGACGTATCGAATACGTCCGCCCAGTCCAACAAACCGACCAAAACCACACCGGCAAACACCATTCCGACCGCCGCAGCCCAAAAACCATTCAGAAAAATAAAGATAAAGATATTGGCAGGCAAACGCGATACCCAATGGCGGAAACCCAAATTCACCAACAAAGGCGGAAGCAATACGGACAAGGCGTTGATGGGGAACATATGCCAATCGCCCCAAAGCCACAAATACGGAAAAAACAGTAAAACGCCAAGGCAGAACGCGGCAGATGTGCCCAGCATTAAAGCCGTCAGGTTTAAAGCAAGCAGATGATAGCTCATGCCGGCCAGTTGTCCGCTTTCCGGGGAGGCATTCAAACTCCAAGCCAGCGGCAACATCACGGCAGCCACCAAGAATGCGGAACGATGCTGCGATACCGACACCCATGCCTGCTTTGCACACAAAGCAAAAATCACCAGCAACACAGGCCATGCCGCCATCACGACACCAACGGGAAACCATCCGTTTTGAAAAATCATCATCTCATCCGCAAAATGTTCAGACGGCCTATTATACGCGTCTCAAGCCATAGCTTTGACAATCCTGTCTGCCTTTGCCGTTAAAGCTTGTTTCGGCTGGTTTTGTTTACCCGAAAAAAGCGTTAGAATAACGGACTTTGCCGTTTAATTAAGGGGATGGACGCATGCTTTGGACAATATTGGCTTTAATTCTGCTGGCTGTCATAGCCGGCTTGTTCTGGTGGCGCCAGAAACAAGAGCAAAAGTGGCGCCAAGAATTGGCCCGACTCAGTGGCGACGAACAAGAAATAAACGAAGAAAACTGCTCGGTCGGTTTTTCCGACCAACTGGAGAGCCTGAAACGTTTGTTCAGCATGAACAAGCGCACTGCCGACAACCATAAAATCGCCCGCATCCGCCTGCTTTCCGCGCTCGAACACAATAAAATGCAACGCTCTGAAACAGACGAAGAGCACACAACAGAGCCAGTTACCGAAGAGCCGGAACACATCACAGCTACTGAAGAAGAAATCAAAATTGCGCCTAAAACCCGCAAATCTGCCAAACCGGAACGTATTCCTAAAATCACGCCGTTTGCACAAATGGAAACGCCCGAATACAGCCCGTCTTTGGTGCAAAACAGCAATTTTGAAGAAATCACATTAGAAGAAGCCACCCGTTCCCTGCACGAAGCAGCGGTTGAAGAATGGAACGAGCATTTGGCCGAAAAAAATGCGCCGATTTACAAAGACGAAGTCGAAACTCCATTGTTGCGTGCTTCATCCCTGCCGATGACAGGCATGGAAATCATCGACTACAACGACCCCATCTTGCGCCGCACACGCGAGCGTGCCTTGGCGCGCGCCAATAATGTCCGCGTGGCAGAAGCCAATGCGCCGCATATCGAAACCGTTCAGACGGCCTTAAGAACTGCCGAAAAAGAAGCCATCCTCCCCTATACTTCCATGCAGGCATTCCCTTCTGAAATCCAAGCGGAAGATATTCACAACAACCTTGCCCGCCGTACCGCCGCCCGCCACAAACTGGCCGCGGCCGTCGCTCCTTTGCGCGACTACTCTCCGCGCACCATCGAAAATGACGAAATTCTGGCCAACTTGGGACAAATCAGCCGTCCTGCCAGCTTGCGCCGTCAAGTTCGCCATACCGAAGCGGCCGCCGAAAGATGGGCGCGTAAACAAGCTGCCACGGAAGCTGTTGCACCACAACCTGCCGCACCGGCAACGCCGTCCCGTCCGAAACCGGCTGCGCCTGTTAAAAAATCCCCTTATATCTCCCGACCTGCCGCGCCAAACGCAACCGTAGTTGAGCCCCCTGCCGTACCAGTTGTCCCTATGGCTAAAACCGATATTCCCGAGCCGCCTGTTTTCCAAACCTCGATTGCGCCGATTGATATCCCCGAGCCGCCTGCTTTTGAACATAAAATCCAAGTACCGATTTTTGATGCACAAGTCAATGCGCATGTCAGCAATCAGCCTGAACGCAGCATCCGCGATTATTTAATCAGCGAATCTGCCGTCGAAGAAGCGGAATTCGATGGCGAGCCGGAAGCAACTGTACAACCGGAAGCAAAAGCTATTCAAGCGGTTGAAACCATTGAACCCGTTGAATCTGTTGAAACAATCGCAAGGCCGTCTGAATATACACAGACAGTCGTTGAAACGCTTGTTCAAACCGTAGAACCAAACGTTCAAGAGAGTACGCCAAGCGTAGTTCTTCCGACTTCGGCAACACTTACCGAGGCACACCTGCCGACTACTGCCCTGCTTCTGCCACCGCAATTTGATCCGAGCGCTTCGCAAACTGAAGAACAGTTGTTGGAAAACAGCATTACCATCGAAGAAAAACTGGCCGAGTTCAAAGTTAAAGTCAAAGTGATGGACTCCTATTCCGGCCCGGTCATTACGCGCTACGAGATTGAGCCTGATGTCGGCGTACGCGGCAGTGCCGTTTTGAACCTTGAAAAAGACTTGGCGCGCTCGCTTGGCGTGGCTTCCATCCGCGTGGTGGAAACCATCCCCGGCAAAACCTGCATGGGCTTGGAATTGCCTAATCCGAAACGCCAAATGATCCGCTTGAGCGAAATCTTCAATTCGCCTGCGTTTACCGAATCCAAATCTAAACTGACCCTTGCTCTCGGCCAAGACATTACCGGCCAGCCTGTTGTGACAGACTTGGCTAAAGCACCGCATCTACTGGTTGCCGGTACGACCGGTTCGGGTAAATCCGTAGGCGTGAACGCCATGATCCTGTCCATGCTCTTCAAAGCAACGCCTGAAGACGTGCGCATGATTATGATTGACCCGAAAATGCTGGAGCTGAGCATTTACGAAGGCATTCCACACCTGCTTGCCCCTGTCGTGACCGATATGAAGCTGGCAGCAAACGCCCTGAACTGGTGCGTCAACGAAATGGAAAAACGCTACCGCCTGATGAGCTTTATGGGCGTGCGCAATCTTGCCGGTTTCAACCAAAAAATTGCCGAAGCCGCCGCGCGTGGCGAAAAAATCGGCAGCCCGTTCAGCCTCACGCCTGAAAATCCTGAGCCATTGGAGAAACTGCCGTTTATCGTGGTTGTAGTAGATGAGTTTGCCGACCTGATGATGACTGCAGGCAAGAAAATTGAAGAACTGATTGCCCGTCTTGCCCAAAAAGCGCGTGCAGCCGGCATCCATTTAATTCTTGCCACCCAACGCCCAAGCGTGGATGTCATTACCGGCCTGATTAAAGCCAATATTCCGACACGCATTGCCTTCCAAGTGTCCAGCAAAATCGACAGCCGCACGATTCTTGACCAAATGGGTGCGGAAAACCTGCTCGGCCAAGGCGATATGCTGTTCCTGCCGCCCGGTACCGGCTATCCTCAACGCGTACACGGCGCATTCGCATCCGATAATGAAGTACACCGCGTAGTGGAATACCTGAAACAATTCGGTGCGCCTGACTATATCGATGATATTTTGAGCAGCGGTTCGACCGAGGACTTTACCGGCACCAGCCGCAGCAACGACAGCGACCTCGACCCCATGTATGACGAAGCCGTTTCCGTTGTCTTAAAATCGCGTAAGGCCAGCATTTCCAATATCCAACGCCAACTGCGCATCGGCTACAACCGCGCCGCCCGCCTGATTGACCAAATGGAAGCCGACGGTATTGTTTCCCCGGCGGAAAACAACGGCAACCGCACCATCTTGGCGCAAAGCAGCGACCATCTGGATTAATTTATCCTCGCTTAAATCAAGGCCGTCTGAAAACTTTTCAGACGGCCTTTTCAATTAGATAATGGGTTCAAAGATTCCGATCAAATTAATAATCTGTAAATAATATTACCTACAAAACCAAAAGCTTTTGCATTAACGGCATTTGCTTCGCTATTAAATAAACCCAGCCTAAATAAACAACACTCGACCTGCCAGATATATCCCTATCCATTTGTCACCCTTTTCAGACGGCCTTTTGTCAAGACCGGAAAAAACAGGTAAATCCGTTTTTCGATTAGAAACAATATTATTATGATTCATGCCTTCGGCAACACCCCACCCTTTACGAGGAAAAACAAATGAAAAAATATTTTGCAGAATTTTTCGGCACTTTCTGGCTGGTATTCGGCGGCTGCGGCAGCGCAGTTTTGGCAGCAGCCTACCCTGAACTTGGCATTGGTTTTGCCGGTGTCGCTTTAGCATTCGGTTTGACCGTACTGACCATGGCTTACGCCGTCGGCCACATTTCCGGCGGCCACTTCAACCCTGCCGTTTCCGTCGGCCTCTTCATCGGCGGCCGTTTCAACGGTAAAGACCTGTTGCCTTACATCGTATCCCAAGTTATCGGTGCGATTGCCGCCGCGGGCGTTCTGTATCTGATTGCTTCCGGTAAAACCGGTTTTGATGCTGCTGCCTCCGGCTTTGCCAGCAACGGTTTCGGCGAACACTCTCCTAACGGTTACGATATGATGGCCGCTTTGCTGATCGAATTCGTCCTAACCGCATTCTTCCTGATCATCATCATGGGTTCTACCGACAAATTGGCTCCGATCGGCTTTGCCCCTATCGCCATCGGCCTGGGTCTGACCCTGATTCACTTGATCAGCATTCCTGTAACCAATACTTCCGTTAACCCTGCACGTTCTACCGGTGTTGCCTTGTTCCAAGGCGGCTGGGCTGTTGAACAGCTGTGGTTGTTCTGGTTGGCTCCTATTGCCGGCGCAGCAGTTGGCGCGGCTATTTACCGCTTCGTTTTGGCTAACGACGACAAATAATCTTGACGGAATGACATTCCCGGTGCAGCTGACACTCTAAACTGACCGCACCCAAGTTGCCGAGACACAAACGCACCGCCTGACTCAGACGGTGCGTTTGTTTTTGCCATGTTACAATACTTTCTTTTCCCACATTCTCAAACCATCATGCAAACCTTACCTTTTCAAACCGATATCGCCGCCAGAATGCTGGTCAATACCGAAAACGAAACCATCCATCCCGATGCCGTATTCGTACAAACGCAAAACGGCTATTGGATTGCTTGGCATGACCAACAAGCCGCCCTACTTGCCCCCGACACACCGCCCGATATTCCCTGCTTTTGGGTAGAAGGCGCAGAAAGCTTGGAAGAGCTGGTAAGCATGGTAGAAAACGGTGAATTTGACGAAGTTGAGGAATTTGACGGCGATGATGATGCTTGGCAAGAAGCACTCGGATGCGGCCATCATTACGAAGGACACTGCGGATGCAGCCATTGAGATGCACAAAACGCCTGATTCCGGCACTTGCCCTTTACCTGACGCTTAACGGCTGCGTTGTAGGTGCGGCTGTCGATTTGGCCGCCACAACCGTCCTGACTGCCGGAAAGTTGGTTGTCAAAGGAACGGGTGCAGTGATTGATGCCGCCATTCCCGACGGTAAAAAAGACAAGGATAAAGAAAAAGAGAAGGAGAAGAGCAAAGAAAAGCCAAAATCGGAAGAAATCGTCTATAAAGAAGAATCCTCCGACGAAGTAGCGCAATAATCCTTCAGACGGCCTCAGTAAGGTAACCAATCCTACTGAGGCCGTCTGAACATTCATCCTTACATATAGCCCTGTTCGCGCAAAGAGCAGGTTTCTTTTGCCGTTACAATAAAATGGTCCAACAGCGTAATATCGACCAAACTTAAAGCCTGTTGCAAACGCTCTGTAAACTGCACATCAGATTCAGACGGCCTTGCCGAACCGCCCGGATGATTGTGTGCCAAAATCAAACTGTCGGCATATTCATCCAATGCCAATTTGACGATTTCACGGATATAAACCGTATTTTCCGCCACCGTACCGCGCGACAATTCCCGTACCGCAATCAATTGATTTTGACGGTTGAGCAGCAAAGCAACGCTGACCTCGATTTTTTCATGTCCAAGATGCAGGCGCAGATAATCCGCAACCGATTTCGGGTTTGACAAAACAATCTGCTCCTGCAAATCCTCACCCAAAATCCTCCGCCCGATTTCTTTGACCACTGCAAATTGAGTATAGCTCGCCAAACCCATGCCCTTATAAGCAGCGAGTGTTTTGGCATCCGCACTCATCAGCTTCCCCAAGCTGCCAAACTCACCCAACAAATAACGAGCCAAATCGACCGCACTCATACCACGCGTTCCAACACGCAGCAAAATTGCCAGCAACTCCGCATCACTCAATGCCGCCGCACCGTGCGCCAAGAGCTTCTCACGCGGCCGCTCCCCTTCGGGCCATTCTTTGATACTCATGTTTTCCTTTTTATTCATATAGCGGATTTAGTTTCAATTCTGAGCAAAACCGCCTCGCCCGATATAAAACGTAATCCATTATGGTTTTAGCAAATAAATGCAATTTGCGTATTTTATTCTATTTTGAATAATTATTTAAGACATATAAATAACAATTAAGCCACTTTGTGCAGAAAAACAACGTTACCCATTTTCGCTATCCTGTTCCCCTGCCTGCCTTTCCTTTCATATTTGTTTCAAATCAGCCGATACAAGTAATTTCATATTGCCCCTATGAGGCTTAGACTAATATAATATCGAGTTTGCCGAGAGCAAAAGCTTAGGCTTAAACTGCTTTCTATCCACGCTGCCCGTGCGCTTTACAAGAGTTTCAGACGGCCTCCGTCCGACTCCCGCCAGCAATCAAACAGCTTTTTATCACCCATTCGAAAATCCGTTTTGCCGGTACTCGTCTTTCTTTTTGGAGTATTGCCATTATGACCGCAACCACTGCGTCTTCAGCCAAACCTTATCTGCAAATCCAAGGCTTGGTGAAAAAGTTTGGTGACAATTACGCTGTCGATAACATCGACTTGGACATTTATCAACATGAAATCTTTGCCCTTTTGGGCAGCTCAGGCAGTGGCAAATCCACGCTGCTGCGCATGTTGGCAGGCATGGAAAGCCCCAATCAGGGCAAAATCATTCTCGACGGCCAAGACATTACCAAACTTGCTCCGTACGAACGCCCAATCAACATGATGTTCCAAAGCTATGCCCTGTTCCCGCACATGAGCGTTGAGCAAAACATCGCGTTCGGTCTGAAACAAGACAAAATGCCTAAAGGCGAAATTGACGCCCGTGTGGAAGAAATGCTGCGTCTGGTACAAATGACCAAATACGCCAAACGCAAGCCGCACCAACTCTCCGGTGGTCAGCAACAACGTATCGCTTTGGCGCGTAGCCTGGCGAAACGTCCTAAAATCCTGCTGCTTGACGAACCTTTGGGCGCACTCGATAAAAAACTGCGCCAACAAACCCAACTGGAATTGGTCAACACGCTGGAACAAGTCGGCGTAACCTGCATTATGGTTACCCACGACCAAGAAGAAGCGATGACGATGGCTACCCGTATCGCTATTATGTCCGACGGTCAATTGCGTCAAGTCGGTACGCCTAGCGACGTGTACGATTACCCTAATAGCCGCTTTACCGCTGAATTTATCGGCGAAACCAATATTTTTGATGGCGTCGTCATTGATGACCGCGCCGATTTCTCCATCGTCAAATGTGATGGCTTGGAAAACCACGTCCGCATCGACCACGGTTTGGGCGTTCCGAACGACCATGAAATTTGGATCAGCATTCGCCCTGAAGACATTGATTTGCACAAAGAAAAACCGGAACACTTAGGCGTGCACAACTGGGCTCAAGGTACAGTCAAAGAAATTGCCTATCTAGGCAGCTTCGCGATTTACCACATCAAACTCGCCAACGGCCGTGTCGTCAAAAGCCAAGTTCCCGCACCTTATTGGTATGTGCGCAACATTACTCCGCCGACTTGGGACGAAACTGTCTATATCAGCTGGCCTGAAAACCAACCTACGCCTCTGTACAGTTAATTTGAGGGAAATGCAATGGACCTTAAAAAACTGAAAAAGAAACTGTTTCGCCGTCCTGGACAGCGTGCAGTGATTGCCGTGCCGTATATCTGGCTCTTGGTGCTGTTTCTGATTCCATTCGCCATCGTCTTGAAAATCAGCTTTGCCGAACAAGAAATCTCCATTCCGCCATTTACGCCGTTGACGACGATTGATGAAGACTTAGGCCGTCTGAACATTGCCATCAGCTATCAGAACTACGCCGACATCTTCCAAAACTTTTGGAATACGCTCAATCCGTTTGGCGACAGTGAAAACAGCAATATCTATCTGATGACCTACTGGTCTTCGATTAAGACTGCGCTGACGACAACCATCATCTGCCTGTTGATTGGTTATCCGACCGCTTATGCCATTTCACGCGCCAATCCGGCTGCGCGTAACGGCCTGCTGTTGGCAATCATGTTGCCTTTCTGGACCTCTTTCCTGTTGCGTGTTTACGCATGGATGGGCTTATTGGGTCACAACGGTATCATCAACAATTTCTTAATTAAATATGGAATCATCAGCGAGCCTTTAGACCTGTTCTATAATGCTTTCTCGCTGAATTTGGTGATGGTTTACGCCTATTTGCCGTTTATGATTTTGCCGCTGTACACACAACTGGTAAAACTGGACAACCGTCTGCTCGAAGCCGCTTCCGACTTGGGCGCAGGTCCGATCAAATCTTTCTTTACCATTACCCTGCCTTTATCCAAAACAGGCATCATCGCAGGCTCTATGCTGGTCTTCGTTCCGGCCGTCGGCGAATTTGTGATTCCTGAATTGGTGGGCGGTTCTGAAAACCTGATGATCGGTAAAGTATTGTGGCAGGCATTCTTCGACCAAAACAACTGGCCGCTGGCTTCTGCCGTCGCCGTCGTTATGGTTGCCCTGCTGGTTGTACCGATTGCCCTGTTCCAGCACTATGAAAACCGCGAATTGGAAGAAGGAGGAAAATAATGCAGAAAACCAAATTATCCTGGTTCTTGAAACTGATGCTCCTGCTCTCGCTGGCATTCCTCTATATTCCGCTGGTGGTTTTGGTCGTCTATTCTTTCAATGAATCCAAGCTGGTTACCGTTTGGGGCGGTTTTTCAACCAAATGGTACGGCGCATTGATGGAAAACGACACCATCTTGGAAGCGGCCTGGCTGTCATTGCGTATCGCCATCGTTTCCTCGCTTGCCGCCGTAGCACTCGGCACATTGGCTGGTTACGCCATGGCGCGCATCAAACGCTTCCGCGGCAGTACCCTGTTTGCCGGTATGATTTCCGCGCCTATGGTGATGCCTGATGTGATTACCGGTTTGTCCATGCTGCTATTGATTATTCAGGTGCAAATGTTCCTGCAAGGCAGTGAATTGCTGCAATCGCTCTACTTCGATCGCGGTTTCTTCACCATCTTCCTCGGCCACACCACACTTTGCATGGCGTACATTACCGTCGTTATCCGCTCGCGCTTGGTGGAATTGGATCAATCCTTGGAAGAAGCCGCTATGGACTTGGGCGCTCATCCGCTGAAAATTTTCTTCGTGATTACCCTGCCGCTGATTGCCCCTGCGATTGCTTCCGGCTTCCTCTTGGGCATTACCCTGTCTTTGGACGACTTGGTGATTACCTCCTTCCTGTCAGGCCCGGGTTCATCGACATTGCCGCAAGTGATTTTCTCCAAAATCAAACTCGGCCTTGACCCTCAGATGAACGTTTTGGCAACCATCCTGATCGGTATCATCGGTACGCTGGTGATTGTCGTCAACTACTGGATGATGCGTCAGGCAACCAAACGGGAACGCGAGGCTGCCGAAGCCTACCGCCAAGAAAAATTGGCAGCCGAGAAAGCCGCCTAATATGCAGACAGGCTGTCCGATAAAGCGTCGGAACAGCCTGTTTTATTAACTGCATCTTATCCTTTCAGACTGCCTGAACCCAAACCCACATTCCAGGCCGTCTGAAAACCTATTTTCAATGAAGTGAAAACCAACCTAAAGCTCAAATCATGATCAATCCCAGCTTCAAAGAATATCTTCCTTCCTACTATGTCAGCACTGCCAATCCCCATCCGTCTTATCCGACGCTTGAAGGCCGTCTGAAAACTGAAACCTGCGTTATCGGCGGCGGCCTGTCCGGCTTATGCACCGCCCTGCCGCTTGCCGAAAACGGCCATGAAGTCATCGTACTTGAAGCCGCCCGTATCGGTTTCGGCGCATCAGGCCGCAGCGGCGGACAAGTCATCAGCGACTTTGCCTGCGGCATGGAAGAAATCGAAAAACAAGTCGGTTTGGAACAGGCCCAATGGTTCTGGCAGCAATCTCTGCAAGCCGTTGAACTGGTTGACTCGCGCATTCAAAAACACAACATCCAATGCGATTGGCAACGCGGCTACGCTACCGTCGCCGTCCGTCCTCAGCATTGGGAAGAATTGCAACAATGGCACGAACACGCCCAAAAACATTATGGCGCAAGCCATTACCGGCTTTGGGATAAAGCCACGCTGAAGCAGCAACTTGCCAGCGATATGTATCAAGGCGCGCAATTTGATCCTTTATCCGGCCACTTACACCCGCTCAATTACACCCTAGGCATTGCCAAAGCGGCAGCCGATGCAGGCGCACAACTTTTTGAGCAATCCCCGATGACGCGTATCGAGCCATGCGATAACGGCTGGCTGGTACACACGCCCAATGGCAGCGTTGAGTGCAAAAACCTCGTTTATGCCGTCAATACTTATGCCGGTTTGCATCCAAAATTCAAAGTATTGGAACAAAAAGCCATTGCAGTCAGCACCTTTATCATCGCCACCGAACCTTTGGGCGAACGCGCCAAAGACCTGATCCGCAACAATATGGCCATCTGCGACAACCGCCACATCCTCGACTACTACCGCCTCAGCGCCGACGGCCGCCTGCTCTTCGGCGGCAAAGACAACGAGTTTATCGATGACCCTGACCGCATGACCGAACTCGTCCGCCAAGACATGCTGAAAGTTTTCCCGCAACTTGCCGACGTCAGAATCGAGCATTCCTGGGGTGGTGAATGCGACATTACGCGCAACCTCGCCCCACATTTCGGCCGCCTCGCCCCTACCGTTTTCTACGCCCAAGGCTATTCCGGACACGGTATGGCGATTACCGGCATTGCCGGTTTGGCGATTGCCGAAGCCATCATGGACGATGACGGCCGTCTGAAACCTTTTGAGCAACTGCGCCACAGCAACATCATTACCCAGCCTTTCCTGCGCAAACTCGGCTCTTTCCTCGGCTCAAAATACTATCAATGGAAAGACAGCCACTAAACCCAAACAACAAACATATTTCAGGCAGCGGCAGATTCAAGTAAAATTCAGGCCGTCTGAAAGCTTAGATACGACAAAATTCAATCATTTATCAGCAAGGAAACCATCATGAGCAACCATCATAAACTCATCATCCTCGGCTCCGGTCCTGCCGGCTATACTGCCGCCGTCTATGCCGCCCGTGCCAACCTCAACCCTGTGATCATTACCGGCGTTGAACAAGGCGGACAACTGATGACCACCACCGAAGTGGACAACTGGCCTGCCGACGCAGAAGGCGTACAAGGTCCGGAACTGATGGCCCGTTTCCAAGCCCATGCCGAACGCTTCGGCACTGAAATGATTTTCGACCAAATCCACACCGTTGATTTGCAAAACCGTCCGTTTACCCTCAAAGGCGATATGGGCGAATACACCTGCGACGCACTCATCGTTGCCACCGGCGCATCCGCCAAATATTTAGGTTTACCAAGCGAAGAAACCTTTGCCGGGAAAGGCGTTTCCGCCTGCGCAACTTGCGATGGTTTCTTCTACAAAAAACAAGATGTTGCCGTAGTAGGCGGTGGCAATACCGCTGTGGAAGAAGCCCTCTACCTTGCCAATATCGCTAACACCGTTACCCTGATTCACCGCCGCGACAGTTTCCGCGCCGAGAAAATCATGGTGGACAAACTGATGCAACGCGTCGAAGAAGGCAAAATCATCCTCAAGCTCAACAGCTCGGTTGATGAAATCTTGGGCGACGAAAGCGGCGTTACCGGTGCACGCCTGAAACACAATGACGGCAGCACTGAAGAAATCGCGGTAAAAGGCGTTTTCATCGCCATCGGCCACAAACCCAATACCGATATCTTCAAAGGCCAACTCGATATGGATGAAACCGGCTACCTGAAAACCAAAGGCGGTACCGGCGACAATGTCGGCGCAACCAATATCGAAGGCGTATGGGCGGCAGGCGACGTCAAAGACCATACCTACCGTCAAGCCATCACCAGCGCAGCTTCCGGCTGCCAAGCCGCGCTTGATGCCGAACGTTGGCTCGACCGCCACGGTGTATAAGCCTCTAAGCTACGCCCTATTCTTTAAAACATAATCAAAAGGCCGTCTGAAATTTCAGACGGCCTATAATTTATCTGCTACACTAAATATTCATTTTAAAAGCAAATTTATATCAAATAAGTACTTTTGCTTTATAATAACGACAAATACCCAACAAACAGGGAACGAACATGAAAAAAACACTAACGACACTTATCCTTTGCGCACTGACTCCTGCCGCCCTGGCTGCCGATACTTACGGCTACCTGGCCATGTGGCAAAACCCTGCCGACAGCAATGAAGCGCTGCAAATCAAAACCACCAAAGAAAATGCCACCCAACTGGATGCGACAGCCGAGCTCGAAACATTCTGCAAAGGCCAAGATGCCTTAGCCGGTATCGGCGCAGGTCAAGCAACAGGCTGTAAAACTGTTGTCCCTCTGCACAACACCTGTATCGCTGTTGCCTACCCTAAAGCCATGGGCAAATTGACTGCGCAAAACGTTGTGGCCATTACCTCCCCTCGTTTCAAAACCGTGCATCAAATTGCATTGAACCAGTGTATCAAAAAATACGGCTCACAAGGACAATGCGCTTTAGAAACAGTCTATTGCACTTCCGAAACCTACTATCAAGGTACGGTCAAAACCCTCTGGGAAAAAATCAAATCCATCTAAGGCCGTCTGAAAATAAAACCGGCTTGCCCGATATTCTCCATATCACGGCAAGCCGGTTTTTTATTCTGGCTGAGACCTTTGCAAAATTCCCCAAAATCCCCT
>NZ_KV800008.1:0-306 GCF_001810105.1 Neisseria sp. HMSC068C04 | reverse complement strand
CCGTCATTGACGCCACCATTATTCAGACCGCCGGTGGCAAACAGTGTCAGGCCATAGAAGTCGATGAAGAAGGGCAAGTCAGCGGCCAAACCACACCGAGTAAAGACAGCGATGCCCGTTGGATAAAGAAAAACGGCCTCTACAGACTCGGGTACAAACAACATACCCGTACCGATGCGGAAGGCTATATCGAGAAACTGCACATCACCCCTGCCAATACCCATGAGTGCAAACACCTGTCGCCTTTGCTGGAAGGAATAGCCAAAGACACAACCGTCTATGCCGATAAAGGCTACGACAGTGAGG
>NZ_KV800007.1:0-222 GCF_001810105.1 Neisseria sp. HMSC068C04 | reverse complement strand
CTGTGCACCACCGGCTACGGTTTCGCTGATGATGTTGCTGTCGCCTTTAACATTGATGGTGTCGCCCAATGCGTAGTTGTTGCTGCCGGTGGTACCGCCGAAGTTGATGCCTTTGGCGATATTGGCGGCGTTGTTGGCTACGTTTTGGTTGGTCGCAAACAGTTGGCTGCCGTTAACGGCATCTTTGCTGTTGGCATTGAGGTCACCGGCGGCTACGTTGGT
>NZ_KV800006.1:0-206 GCF_001810105.1 Neisseria sp. HMSC068C04 | reverse complement strand
GACGAACTGAACGAGAAAAAGCAATCAGACAATCATTTCGGAGGACAGACAGCATGAAAAATACCGAAACAGCGAAGCAGGAAAACACCAAAGACTACAACCTTGAGAATATCGAGCCATTCCGCCCACACCCACGCTTTGACACCGATAATCGGGGCGTATGGTGGATAAACGTTAGAACCGACAAAGACGGCGATATTATCGAA
>NZ_KV800005.1:0-225 GCF_001810105.1 Neisseria sp. HMSC068C04 | reverse complement strand
GATATAGGCGTAGGTGCAGTTCTCCGTAGCGGTTACCCGTGCCGGTAAGGTACCGTCGATATGCGGACGCGGGGTGGTGCGTTCGGGACGGTAGGCGAGTTGGGCGGGGATGGCGGTAAAGGTATGGCTGTAGGCGGTATCGCGGCTGCCGCTGTGTTCCATGCTGAGTACCAGCCAGCCGTCGGGTGCTTCGGGGAAGGAGACATCGGTTTGGAACACCTTCAT
>NZ_KV800004.1:0-375 GCF_001810105.1 Neisseria sp. HMSC068C04 | reverse complement strand
AGCCGCGCTTCGCGGCTTTAAAACATTTCCAAACTTCCCGGCTGTTCCAACACCAAACCGTCCCTGACATCGTTGCCTCCGTCTTCAAACACCACGGCTTCTCCGGTGTCGACTACCGTTTCCAAAAGAGCCGCAACTACGCTGTACGCGAGTATGTAACCCAATATCTCGAAAGCGACTTTGCCTTTATCAACCGTCTGTGTGAGGAAGAAGGCATTTGGTATGCCTTCGAACAGCATGAACAACATGGTGATGTAGTCGTCTTCGGCGACAGTCCCGAACACTACTTCCGCGACCCAAGCCTGCCCGTTTCCTACCGACCCCATGCCGGGCTGGAAAGCGTCGGTACCGAAGCACTCTTCAACTTAAGCATCC
>NZ_KV800003.1:62903-63222 GCF_001810105.1 Neisseria sp. HMSC068C04 | reverse complement strand
TGAAAAACCTCCCCACCACATGGGGATTAAGACGATTGACTGGACAATCGGGTACTTAACACGTTTAACCTCTGAAAAACCTCCCCACCACATGGGGATTAAGACGTGATTCACCGCTCTTTATTGATTTGATAGCGCGCTGCCGTGCAGCTCTGAAAAACCTCCCCACCACATTGGGATTAAGACCTCAGATAAGAGCCCGTTCATCAGAGTTTGCTCACTCTGAAAAACCTCCCCACCACATGGGGATTAAGACCTACTTCGAACTCTTCGACTTCGACGGATTCACTCTGAAAAACCTCCCCACCACATGGGGATT
>NZ_KV800003.1:62570-62803 GCF_001810105.1 Neisseria sp. HMSC068C04 | reverse complement strand
TCCCCACCACATGGGGATTAAGACGTGATTCACCAGCCTTAATCTTGCAAATAGTACGCTCTGAAAAACCTCCCCACCACATGGGGATTAAGACTTCGATTAATGCATCAATTTCTCTAACGTTGGCACTCTGAAAAACCTCCCCACCACATGGGGATTAAGACCCGTAACCAATACCAGATAAACGACTATACCAACCCTCTGAAAAACCTCCCCACCACTCGGGGATAATT
>NZ_KV800003.1:60849-62470 GCF_001810105.1 Neisseria sp. HMSC068C04 | reverse complement strand
ACGGTAAACAAATGCCGTCTGAAACCTGTATTTAAGGTTTCAGACGGCATTTTTTATAAGAAACGGCCATCTATAAGACGGCCTTTGGTTTATCAGGCCGAAAGGCCGGTGATTTTACAGCCCGGCCGTTATCCGATAGCCTCCATGCCCGAATGTAGTTTCTTTTCCGATATGCAGCCATTGTCCAATATAAAGTAAAGCCGACAATTCCGCAGGAAGATCATAGAAAGTCCACTCTCCCATTACTCCTTGATAAGTCATATCGCGCTGTTGCCTGTTGGAATGACGTTTCCATTTTGTATCAGATAAAGATTTTCTCCCCCTGACAAGCTCTGTCGCCCCGATTAATTCTTGAAACCTGCCCTCCAAGGGATTTTCCCAATGCGTCGTTGCAATCGCAGAAATATCGCGTATTGCCTGTCGGAAGAACATGGATTCGGTCAGCTGTTCGGCTTTCATCACCTTTTTGTCGTACCGTATCGTCAGCGGGGTCAACAACTGAATGGAAACATCGGACGGGAAATGTTGGGGAAGGCTGATTGTATTTGGATGCACCGGGATCATGCCATGCTCCAAAATGCCTTGCCAGCCGTCAGGGGTTTCGACTTCGAGATTCTTTAGCGAACACCGGACATTTTGCCGGGCAATTCCTTTCTTAAAAGCATACTCAAATACGGCTTTAATCAACGGCAGCATATGCCTGGCGCCTCCGGTGAGCACGATTTGAAATTGATAATCCGAACCAGCCGGGTAAATCTGCAATTGCTGCTTAAACGGCGTTTCGATGACGTACGGCTGCGGCGGATGATGTTTCCGGCTTCCCGGCAACTTGTCGTTGTAGGGCGTAGCGAAAATATGGCTGTACGGACAATCGGCAGGATGTACCCCGTCTTGGGAAGGTTCCCAACAAGTACATACGGTGTTCAACAAGGCATGGCCGAAAACACCGCGTAAAGTAGAGGCTGCATAAGGAGGAAGCACAAGCTCGGTATCCGGTTGGAAAGTAAAACGGTAGCGTGCAATAGGAAGTTGCGACGGCAATGTAAGCAGATTCATGATGATAACTTTATATTTATAGTCTAAGGGGAAAGCCCCGTTATGATTTATTCAGCTGGACGTAGAAACAGATTATGAGTCGGATGGCAGACATCTGCAAATTTGTATGTGCGAATGGGCAGCAAAACTTCCTCCGGTTACGGCTATTTTGATACACAAGATCCATATAACCCATATCAAAAATACGTCGGCAACAAAAAAGAAGCAGCCTTAGCCATTGCCGAACAAGCGCAAACGGCTGCCTTGTCGCCGCATGAGCAACTCATTGCCAAATGGCTCAAAATCATACAGGGAGAAAAAAATATAGCGGCAGCGACAACGAAAGCAGCCAATACTTTAAAGAATTGGAGACCGATTTGAAGCAGGCCGCAACGGACGGACGCTTGAGCAGCCAAGACAGGCAGCAAATTACCGAGCAACTGGCTCTAAAACCCGTTTTACAGAAACACCAGCCCAACTGGTTAACAAGTAAACGCGAGAAAAGCATCAAAGAGCTACTAAAAGCTTTACAAAACAACTAAAGCAGACAGCAAGGCCGTCTGAAACTTTCAGACGGCCTTTTACT
>NZ_KV800003.1:60438-60749 GCF_001810105.1 Neisseria sp. HMSC068C04 | reverse complement strand
TGAAAAACCTCCCCACCACATGGGGATTAAGACGCTCGCATGGTCTTGCGGATACCGCGTGTTTGAGGTTCTCTGAAAAACCTCCCCACCACATGGGGATTAAGACTTATCAGAAATCGCTGATGTCCAAAGTACCAACTTCTCTGAAAAACCTCCCCACCACATGGGGATTAAGACTTTTCGTTAACGGTAGAAGTGAAGGTTTTGAAAGCTCTGAAAAACCTCCCCACCACATGGGGATTAAGACTGGTAACGTTACACTTCCGCCACCATCTGATACTCTGAAAAACCTCCCCACCACATGGGGATTA
>NZ_KV800003.1:60096-60338 GCF_001810105.1 Neisseria sp. HMSC068C04 | reverse complement strand
AAAAACCTCCCCACCACATGGGGATTAAGACTTTATCAGCATATGTGCCGTCTAAAGCGTTAAAGCCTCTGAAAAACCTCCCCACCACATGGGGATTAAGACTTCAAGGTAAAGCGTAGTCCTCTGTTTTCACTGGTCTCTGAAAAACCTCCCCACCACATGGGGATTAAGACATGAATTCTGGGTTGTCTTCAGACAGCTTCAAGCTCTCTGAAAAACCTCCCCACCACTCGGGGATAATT